>CALCPB010000493.1 GCA_937897665.1 uncultured Halomicronema sp.
TGCTGTTTTTGGGGCTGACGTTGCGATCGCAACTCCTACTCACGCTACACGAGCCGCTAGCAAGGTCTCGGGGGGTCTCAGTTTCAGCCCAGCGGACAGCTTTTATTGTGCTGCTATCGCTGGTGGTGGGCGTTGCTATCAAGGCGATTGGGGTTCTGTTGATTAGCGCATTTGTGGTTATCCCAGCCTGCACTGCTCGTGCCCTCAGTCATAACTTCAGCCAATACATGTTCGCTTCAGCGATTATAGGTGGGCTCAGTGCTGCACTAGGTATTGTGGTGTCGGCACTGTTTGACCTTCCCTCTGGCCCTAGCATTGTTACGGTTCAGTTTTCCATTTTTATACTGGCGATTCTCTTACCAAAGTCTCATACTGTCACAACCTAGTGGAGCGTCAAGACTTAATTTAGGGACAGACAGATGCTAACTTGTAGCGTGCATCGTCAATCTTCATCTGCCAATCGCCCCTCTCTGAGGGTTTTTGACGTCATCAGCCCAAGCCGCTGTTTCAACCCGTAGCGTTTCGATATCACCACTGAGGGCGACATCAAACCCGTCTTCCACCAAACGACATTGCAGATTCTCCACGGTCTGTCGGCGGCAGCCATGGGCGTCTGCAATGCTCTGGTCACTCCAGTTGGCTCGCTCGATGTCGGCTTTGAGCAATATCTGGGCTCGTCGTACTTTCTGGCTGCTGCCACTTAGGGTTTTGACTATCTCTTTGAGGTGCTGGTGTTCGGATTCGCGTAACCGGACGACCTATTTCTTCTGCATGGGATGTTTGCTCACTCCATACAGCTATCTCAACACTCTCGATGATCCCAATTCTTAACTTTGACGCTCCACTAGGTTATTCAGCCGTTTCCCAGGAGGCATATCCTGTAGATGTTACACCTCCAGATGCTTTTCCTCCGGTGTCGTCTCAACCTGACAAGGCTGACAGAGACCAAAAAATTCTAAGGTGTGGTAAAAAACCTCAAATGAGTTAGACGGCTGAGGCTGAAGTTGGAGACCTTTCAAGGGACAGGCTTTCAAGGGAAAAGACTGCCCACAGTGCAGACAGGTCAGGTAGTGCTGATCTTGCTCCACTGTGTTGTAGAGCGTTTCCCCGGCTAACGTAGTGCGATGCTGCACCCGCCCCAGCCGCTTTAGGGCATCCAGCGCCCGGTAGATCGTCGCCAGCCCAATCCGCTGCTGTGTCCGCATTTGCCCATGGAGCGCCTGGGCAGAAATGGGCTGATTCTGCTGACGCAGGGTATTCAACACGGCTGTTTGAGCTGGGGTGCAGTGGGTCATAGTTGGTGAGTTTGAGTTACAAGCGGTGAATGTAAGTCAAGCCTTGACCAGCAGGACATTACAGGAAGTTTCTTAACTTAACCAGTAGATACTGACATTTCAGATTACGGTCCAAAAGAAGTAAGGTAAAATGCTTAGAAACGATAATCATTATCATTTCTGTATTATGCCATTTTAGCAAGGTCTCTTGTTCAGAATGGCTAAAGCCCTTGGCCATTACCCAGTCATGTTACTTTGAGGACGTCGTCTCCATGAAATCTGTACTTTTTATCCCGTCTTCGAGCCATTTGTGGCGGTTTTCTTGGGTTGCTGCGAGTGCGATCGCGCTAGGTAGCTGTACTGCCCCCGCTACGGACTCAGTAGTCGAAGCCGATCCGGCCAATGCTGAAGTCGCTGCAGAGCCATCGTTGCAGGTCGTAACTACATTCTTGCCCATTACCCAGTTCACTACGGCGGTAGCGGGCGAGCGCGCTGAGGTTATTCAGCTGCTACCCGCCAATGTTGGTCCCCACGATTTCCAGGCCAAGCCAGGCGATGTTCAGGCCATTGCTAATGCTGACGTGCTGGTGAAAAACGGTCTAGAATTAGAGTCTTTTTTAGCAGACATGATCGAGAAAGCCGAGAATTCTGATCTAGTCACCGTTGCCTCCAGCGCAGGGGTAGCCACCCTGGCCAGTAGCGGTGAGCACAGTCATGGTGAGGAGAAATCCGACGAGCACGGCCATGAAGATCACGGCCATGAAGATCACGAGGGGCACGATCACGGTGAAGAGGAGCACGACGAGCATGGACATGAAGAAGGCGAGGCCCATGCTGAAGACGCCCATGCAGGCCATGACCACGGCGAGTTTGACCCCCACATTTGGCTAGACCCCAAACGCGCTATTGAGCAGGTCGAGAACATTCGCGATGGCATGGTGGCGGCTGACCCCGAAGGCGAAGCGGAGTATACCGCTAACGCTGCCGCCTTTATTGCTGAACTAGAAACGCTAGATGCTGAAATCACCGAGCAGCTAACGCCCTTTGCGGGACAGACCTTTGTGGTATTCCACGACTTTGCCGCCTACTTTGCCAGCAGCTACGGTCTAGAATCTGAAGTTCTAGTGGGCCTACCTGAAGAGAGCCCATCCCCAGCAGACGTGAAGCGCGTCATGGAAACAGTCCAGGCCGAAGGGCTTAAAACTATTCTGACTGAGCCCCAAGCAGGCGCATCATCCTTTGAAACCATCGCTCGGGATGTAGGTATT
>CALCPB010000494.1 GCA_937897665.1 uncultured Halomicronema sp.
GGCCTACTACCGCAATCGGTTTGTACAAACCGAGGGCTATGTCGCAGAAAAGGCGGCTGGTAAACCTCTATATCGGGGTGTCTTTGGCACCCAAAAACCGGGGGGATTCTGGGCCAACCTCTTTGATCTGCGGCTCAAAAATATTGCCAATACCCATGTGATCTATTGGGGTAAAAAGCTGCTGGCATTGTGGGAAGCGGCGGAACCCCATCGGCTAGATCCCGAGACGCTAGAAACACTGGGGTTAGATTATCTGGACGGTTTACTAGAACCGGGTGATGCCTTTGCCGCCCATCCGCGAATTGCTCCGGGGCAACCTGACCAAGGCATTGAATCGCGTCTGGTCAATTTTTCCGTCAAAACAGGACTGTCGAGCACGATCACGATTCATGAGTTTGCCACTTCGGGCAGCTGTGTTAAGTCCTATCACCGCAGCATTCCGGGCTTTGCGTTCATGCATGACTTTGCGATCACGCCCAACTATGCGGTCTTCTTTCAAAATCCGGTCGGCTTCAATCCTTTTCCGTTCTTGCTGGGGCTCAAGGGCGCGGGGGAATGTGTGCAGTTCAACCCTAAGGCGACCACCAAGATTATTCTGATTCCTCGCCACAGTGACGGGCCAATTCAGTCTATTGAAGCGCCCGCAGGTTTTGTCTTTCACCATGCCAACGCCTTTGAGCAAGACGGCAAAGTCTTTGTCGACTCCATCGTGTATGACAGCTTTCCTACGCTGGATGAGGGCATGACCTTTGAAGCGGTCGATTTTGACAAAGTGCCAGCGGGTCAACTCTGGCGTTTTGAGCTGGATCTGAAGGCTGAAACAGCCGAGGCTACCTGCCTGATTGCTCGCTCCTGTGAGTTTCCGGCGCTGCATCCGCAACAGGTGGGTCAGCCCTACCGCTATTTATACATTGGGGCGGCCCACGCCCCCACCGGCAATGCGCCGCTGCAGGCCTTGCTGAAGCGCGATTTAGCCACCGGTGCAGAACAGCTGTGGAGCGAAGCCCCACGCGGCTTTATGGGTGAGCCGGTTTTTGTGCCCCGACCAGGCGGCAGCGCAGAAGATGACGGTTGGCTGCTTTGTCTGACCTACAATGCTGCTCGCCAGTGCTCTGACCTGATCATTTTGGCCGCTCAGGATATTGCGGCTGGCCCGATCGCCCGCCTGCAGCTCAAGCACCATGTGCCCTATGGTCTGCACGGCAGCTTTACATCCGATTATTTTGGGCCAGCTTTTGAAGTCGCTGGCGAACCCGCTTGACCGCTTGATAGGAATGGGGAGAGGCGATATTCTGTCAGGAACCCCCAGCCACAATGCTGGGCTTCCTATCCAAGAGGGCCGCTCGGGTGTCTCTAAAGCTGATTATCGGCAACAAAAACTATTCGTCTTGGTCGCTGCGGGCCTGGCTTTTCATGAAAGAAAGCCACCTGGACTTTGAAGAAATTCGACTGGCATTATTTACCGAACAGTGGCAAACCGAGATTAAGCGCTACACCCCTGCAGGCAAAGTGCCGGTGCTGATCGATGGCGACATTGCCGTTTGGGATACGCTGGCGATTATGGAGCACCTGCGGGAATATCACGAGGCCTCGGTCGGCTGGCCCAGCGATCGCGCCGTCCGCGCCCATGCCCGTTCGATTGCCACCGAGATGCATTCCGGGTTTGTCGCCATTCGCGAAGAGCTACCCCAAAATCTCAAGGTCTGCCAGCAGCGATCTCTGGACGACTTTTCCAGCGGGGCACGATCCGAAATTCAGCGGGTCGAGACCCTGTGGCAAGACTGTTTTCAGCGGCATCAGGGCACTTGGCTCTGCGGCGATTTTTCGATCGCCGATGTCATGTATGCCCCCGTCGCCCTGCGCTTTGTCACCTACGGCATTGAACTAAAACCGGAAGCCCAACGCTTTGTTACGGCGGTGAAAGCCCTCACCAGCATCCAGCAATGGACGCAAGCCGCCATCAAAGAAGAAGAAACTTTGCCCTTCATTGATGCCCATGCGCGTCAGTAGCGTCCTGAGAAGCGAGCCGTGTCGCCGTTAGAGAACAGTCAAAGTGGCAGCTGGGCCTCATTCCATTGTGGTTAGCGAGGGTCGATCGCCGGAGCGCGATCGATGAGTCGAATTTGATTTTGCTTGACGGCCACTGTCACCAGCGGCAAAGGCTGCTGAGCGGGGCCTTGTAGCACGCGCCCTTCGGCATCGTATTGCGAGTTATGGCAAGGGCAGATAAAGCGATTTTGCTCAGCATCCCAAGGTACGGTGCAACCCAGATGAGTACATACCGGGTGAATGCCATAGGGCGCAATTTCCAACCCTTCCTCAATCACCAAATAGGTCAGCTCCGGATCATCCGACAACCCGGTGACCGGCAACGGCTCCCCCGGCGTCAGACTGGGCAGCAGGTTATCCACCGCGATGGGGTTACCCGCCAGATCCAGGGCTTGTTCCCCTTGTCGGTAGTCCGCACAGCGAGATTTATAGGGCACGCTCGAGCAGAGATTTTCGAGTTCGGCCTCTACACTGGCGGCGACCGGACGAAGTA
>CALCPB010000495.1 GCA_937897665.1 uncultured Halomicronema sp.
ACTCTTGATCTTCCTTTGAGCGAAACCCAGAAATGGGCACGAGATAAATATTTTCCGACTGGGCAGCCGCCACCATTTCATCAAAGTTAGTCGCCGCCGCTGGCCGTAACTGAATCGTCGCATTGCTGGCCACACTCACCAGTTCAGCAGAATCAGCCTCTTCATAGGGAAAGTGGCCTAACAGAGAAGATTGAGACCCCGACGTGCCGACCAGATCATTCGCATTGGCGTTAACCTCCGCTGCTCCGGTCATCGGTAAGAAGGGCACCGGTAGAGCAGTCTCAGCCCCTTGATAGGTCAGCCACGAGACTGCCAGACCGGCGATCGCGCTTAGCAGTCCCACCAAAAACCAGATCAGCCAGCGCCGAGGGCCGCGCCAACCACCGCCCTGAGTCCCTGCCGACACTGCATCACGCTGAGCCTCAGGAATATCGTCGACAGGACCATAAAAATCGGGTTCCACAGCTCAAGAACCTATATATAACATTCGATAATTTACGACTTCAGCAGCACCCAGATTATTCTGCCACTGCCTTTGAGACTGACACCCAATACCAGAGTTTGCCACCCAGAGAGATAATACCGGTCTCACCCGTATAGTGACGGATAATTGTGCCAGGTCTTACCGAATTTTATGGCACAACGTTTCAGAAAACTGCCTTGAAAACCACAGGATGATTCCCCTGAGGGAGCGGTATCGTCATCATGCTTCGCCGATAGTTTGCCCTCATCTAAACCTGAAACTGCCGATCCCTGATCAGACATTCCTCGAGTCCAACAGTTGTCAAAACAAATTCAGATTATTAACGGTCATGAGACGCAGCAGCCCCCTCAAACAACTCGTCCGACTAGGCTTGATGGCGACAACGAGCTTAGCCATCGCATTATTGATCATTATTTTTTCCTTGGGGCCAGCTTTCATCGCCCAGCGCTTAAATCCAGTTAGCCAGCAAGCCCTGCCATCGATCAGCTCAGACGTTCAAGCATTACACGACTCCCTAACCATCATTGATTTACATGCCGACTCCTTACTGTGGGGAAGAGACTTATCCCAACAGTCAGAGTATGGCCATGTTGATGTGCCCCGCTTGCTGCAAGGCAATATCGCCCTCCAAATTTTCACTGTCGTCACACAAGTGCCGACACCCTTATTGCTGGAAGGCAATCCCGCAGATAGTGACAGCATCATTCAACTTGCCCTGCTGCAACGCTGGCCAATTTCTACTTGGTTGAGTCTGGCTGAGCGCGCCCTCTACCAGGCTAAGCAACTGCAACGACTCGAGCAAAAATCACCTGACCGATTCCAGGTCATCGAAAATCAGCAAGATCTCAATGCCTATCTCGCTAGCAAAGCAGCCGGTCAACCCGTGACAGCAGGATTACTAGGTTTAGAAGGCGCTCAAGCGTTGGAAGGCCATCTTGACACTGTCAATCGTCTGTATGATGCCGGCTTCCGTATGATCGGCCTCTCTCACTTCTTTGATAATGAAGTGGCGGGTTCTGCTCATGGGTTAGGCCAGGCGGGCCTGACACCGTTGGGGCAAAACGTCATTCAACGGATGGCCGAACTCAATATGCTGGTGGATCTGGCCCATGCTTCACCCCAAACCATTGATGATGTCTTGCAAATCACGGAACGCCCTGTCTTGGTTTCCCATACTGGCGTCCAAGGCACATGTGCAGGGGTGAGAAATCTGAGCGATCGCCAACTTCAACAAATTGCCTCAACCGGAGGCGTCATTGGTATCGGCTTCTGGCGAACAGCTGTCTGTGGTGATGACGTTGGAGCGATTGTTCGTGCGATTCGTTATGTCGTAGAGCAAGTGGGCATTGACCATGTAGCCCTGGGCTCAGACTTTGATGGCGCAGTTCGAGTGCCCTTTGACGTGGCCAATATGAATCAGCTCACTCAAGGACTGCAGGAAAATGGGTTCACGGCAGCAGACATTAGAAAAATTATGGGCCTCAACATTCTGAATCTGTTGCAGCAGTTCTTGCCAGCCGAGCCCTAGTGTGGCGATTACAACGGCAGGCGCACCCAGTTGGACGCTCGGACAGAGGCGCAGCACAGCCAGATAAACTGTTTAAAATTGGTGCCCTTTACGCTATTTGGAAGCAACCATCGTGGATTTTCTCGCGACACCTCTGCTCTGGGAACTTTACGAAACGCCGATACCCACCGCCCAGCATGAGCGGGCAGTGGCTCGCGCCCGGCGGTTGATGTCACCAGGGAGCACCGTTCTGCTGGGCGCGATCGCCCTAATCACTGTCAGTCCGGCACTACAAGCCAACATCTTTCCCCCGGCAGGCACCGCCTACGTTGACCCGCCACCGGGCTATAGCCTGAATATTCGCAGCGGCCCAGGCACTCAATATGCCGCAGTCAACACCCTGCGATCTAACAATGCCATTACCCTGACAGGGGCTTATCAGAACGGCTGGGCGCAGCTCACAGACGGCACTTGGGTGGCAGGCAACCTGATCAATTCGCAGCCTGTGATCGCGAGCAGTGCCACCACGGCTTACATTGCTCCGCCCGATGGCTTCAACGTCAATATTCGCAGCGGTCCCGGCGTGCAGCACGCGGCCGTTAATACGCTTACCGTAGGCACGCTTATTACCATCACGGGGCGCTATGAGCAGGGCTGGGCACAACTGACCGATGGCAACTGGGTCGCGAGCAATCTCATTCGTATCGGTGCCCCGATCAACCAGCCGGTGCCAGCACCACCACTCACACCGCCGGTACCGCCGCCTGATCCCTTACTTTTGCAAGTTGGCACCCACAACCTCGCTGTTTTTGATTTAGAGCGGCGACTGCTTGACCTCGCTTACGTCACACCCAATTTTGTCCCTGATGAGTATTTCGGCACTGACACCGAGCAAGCCGTTAAAAATTTTCAACAGCTCAATGGACTGCCTGCAGATGGTGTCGCTGGCCCTGACACCCGCAGCGTGCTGTATAGCGATCGCGCGATTCCCAATACAGCTAGTGGTGGCAGTCCCACACCTCCCCCTACGACCAATCCCGATCCCCCCACCGAGCCGCCTCCGCCGCCCGCACCCAATCCGCCGACCGCGCCCACCC
>CALCPB010000496.1 GCA_937897665.1 uncultured Halomicronema sp.
GTGGTTCATGGAGGATTTGCAATCTTGAATCCTTAATGAAAGTCGTACCTAGCCTGTCGATGCCGCAGGCTGTCAATTTCATGATGCAAGCCCATGTGGCGGGCGTGGCTGTCGTGATTATTTGTGCCCTCGAACATGCTGAGTTTTATTGTGAAGGGCTTAAAGGCCAAGGCCTCACCAGCTCGATTGAGCCTGAGGAGTAACCCCCCACGTTGAGCAGGCTGTGGGATTGGCTGTGGCATCGTCCTGCCCTCGTCAGGGCGATTACCTACGTATTGGCCGTCGTGTTGGTGTCATCGCCCGTCGTGGTGCCCCTCTATCAGCACGAATATGCGGCCACCAATGGGCGATCGGTCATTTGGGCACCGCTCCTACTCTGTGCCGTGTTTGCCAGTTGTCTGCCCCTGTGGCTACGGCGAGTCCACCGCTGCTCAACCCCCTGGGCGGTGCTAGGGTTGCACGGTGGATGGGTCTGGTGGCGGGGCTGGCTAACGGCTTTTGGGGCTGGGGCTGTGGGCGTGATGTTGCTCTACAGCTGTCAGATGTTTCTGGGTTGGGGGCAGTGGGTTAATTCCAGCGACACCCCGCTCATCCGCAATCTGTTAGAAGGGTTGCTGGTGGGGATTGGGGTAGGACTGGCAGAGGAACTAATCTTCCGAGGTTGGTTGCTATTTGAGTTGGAACAAGACTATGCCGCACCAGTTGCCCTCTGGGTTAACGCAGGCATCTTTGCGATCGCCCATTTCCTGCGCCCCCTGGCAGAAATCATCAAAACCTGGCCGCAATTTGTCGGACTTTGCTTATTGGGCGCCGCGCTGGTCTGGGCGCGGCGCGTCCCGACGAGGCTCATACATCAGTCCCGCTGGACCACCACTCTAGGCCTAGCAACCGGACTACACGGTGGCCTCGTGTTTGCCTACTATCAATTCGACGTGAATGATTGGATTGTCGCAACGGATGACGTTCCAGCCTGGGTCACTGGCGTAGGGGGCAATCCGCTCGCAGGGCTGCTGGGACTGCTGTTTTTGAGTGTGATCGCCTACGCCACCTACGTGGCCAGCCATCCACCATATCCGCCTAAGTCGGGGATGAAGAGTGCCTTTCGCCGACGTTAATCCACTAAAATTTCGGATTCGCTGTCTTCGACCGCATCTGAGAGGGTGCCCAGTTCCGAATTCAGCGCTTCTTGCTCCTCTAGTAGCTGTTCGATACTCTCAAAGGGATACGGCTGAGTAAACAGCACACTGTTGTCCAGACAGACGAGCATCTCAGCGGCAAACTCGTAGCGGGTAACTAATTCATCACCGCGAAAGGTGCCATCGGGATACCCTTCCAGGCAGCCGTAGTTGTTGATCAGAGTATTGACAGCGCTGTAGGCCCAGTGGGTGGGGGCGACATCGGCAAAGCCACCGTCAGGCAAAACTTGAGCCTGTTGGGGAGCCGCCATCTCCAGGCCAGTGCTGACCGGAGCCGCGAGCGTTGGCAGGGGTACGTCTGTCATTGAGGCGGTTGGCTCTGAAAGGGAACCGGCGATCGCACCCGGTGTCAGCAGAGCCATGCCTAGAGCGGTTAATCCGATGGCGCCAATGGAGAGAACGAGTGTTTTCATCAGAGATCCGGGTGGGGTATTTAAGAATGACAGCTGCTGACAATGAGCAAAACCGGCGTCAGGGCCAAGAGGCGATGCCAAACAATCGTTGGACGTCCTTAAATGAATGGTAATATGCGATTCGCGAAATGGGGAGTTGTCGGCATTGTGGAAGGAAAAGCGCGCCATGGCCAATTCATATGTAGTCTCGGTACCGGCGACCACGGCCAACGTTGGGCCGGGGTTTGACTGTTTAGGCGCTGCCCTGACCCGCTACAACCGGTTTACGTTCACGCCGCTAGCGGGCGCTGAACCCCTGCAAATCATTGTGACCGGTGCCGAGCACGAGCGCGTCGCTACGGATGCCTCAAATCTCGCCTATGTCGCTTTTAGTCAGTTTTTCGCCCACATCCACCAGCCGGTGCCGCCCGTGCGATTGCAGATTGAGCTGGGCCTGCCGCTGGCTCGGGGCTTAGGCAGCTCATCGACGGCGATTGTGGGCGGTATTTTAGGCGCCAACGCCTTGGCTGACCAGGTCTTAAATACCGCTGAACTGGCGCAGCTAGCCACCGCGATCGAGGGCCACCCTGACAATGTGGTGCCCGCCCTATTGGGGGGGTGCCGGCTGGCCACGGCCAATGAGGCCGGTGATGGCACGATTTGTGAAGTGCCCTGGCAGGCCGCCATCATTCCTATCGTGGCAATCCCCGCCTTTGAGATTTCAACCGCGAAAGCACGGCAGGTTTTGCCCCAGCACTATTCCCGTGCGGATGCTGTCTACACGCTGGGACATCTGGGGTTGCTGATGCAAGCGTTAGCAACTGGCAATGGTGATTGGCTCGCCACGGCCCTGGGCGATCGCATCCATGAGCCCTATCGCAAGACCTTGATACCGGGCTATGAGGCCGTGAGCCAAGCGGCTCGTCAGGCCGGGGCCTATGGCGTCACAATCAGCGGTGCTGGCCCGACCCTGCTAGCATTGGGCAGTCCGGCTCAGGCGGCGGCGATCGCCCAGGCGATGGCCATCACTTGGCAGCAGCAAGGCATTGACGTGGTAGATGCCTGCCCCCTCGCGATCGATACGACAGGAGCCACCGTGACCGCAGTCGATGTGTAGCGTCATCAAGCACTCTCACTGGGTGAAAAATGCTTAAAGCGCTGGCTGTATAAGAGATAGAGCTTCGACCCGCACTGACAATAGAGTTGTTGATGGGGCTTGAGCGCCATCAGTTGAGCGGCCCCATCGACCCATGTTTCATGCCATGGAGCCACCTGTGACCGTTGGAGTGAGACCGCCAATTTAGACTAATCGGGGTACCAAAACATGCCTTTAATACCTTCTGGGTCGGGCATGAAACCTAGATTGCGGTAAAAATCTACCACATGTGGATCGGCGAACAACGTGACGTTGCTGATATCTTCGCTGCGGAGCTTTTTGATGAGCTGCTTCATCAGCGTTTTGCCCAAGCCTTTGCCCTGATAGTCAGGGTGGATCACGACATCCCAAATGGTGGCATTAAAGGCGTGGTCAGACGTCGCGCGCGAAAACCCAACTAGGCGACGACGACTGCCTTGCTGTTCCCACATCGTCACGACTAAGAAGCTATGCTGAATCGCCTTGCGCACTTTGCGAATCGGCCGTCGAGCCCAGCCCACAGCATCACACAGCTCCTCTAATTCATAGAGGTCGATGTCTCGGTCAGTGCTAAACGTGATTTGGGCGCCGCGGTCTTGATTGGAGACCTCGGTCAGCGTGTTGGCTGATGACGCTTGTTCCCGAGGGGGGAGGTCGGCCTCAGCACCATTAAATAAGCTTTTCCAGAAACCCATACAGGTTTGGATGATAGATAGTGGAAGTACAGTAGCGTCTATTAGACTAATATATCTGCTCAGGTTTGTCTTTTGTGGACAAAGAAAAAACAAGAATGGTTTTTCCGTGCTGCCAAATTTACTTCAGCCTGAGGGCATCATGACTGAAGTGCTGATGTTAGCTTCACCCTAGCATCCACCTGCAGCGATAATATTATGAGGATATTTTGACGGCTTTCGGGCCATGGCCGAGTCGGATGCTCGTATCAGAACTGTTCAGGGTTGAAGTATCTTCCGGTAGAACTGTTCTGATTCTGATTGACGGTTCAGAGCTTTAGGCGTTAGAGACGTAAGTTTTTTCTTTTAGAACGAGCGGCATTTAGGATAAGGACGCCGCAGTGCCCGGCACCTGCGCAGATTTACTCAAGCTATCTAGTGTTTCCCCCGGTTATGGCTGCTGGTCTAAAACCCTCTACGGTAGAGCTGCTCAAGCGATTTAATCGCGCTTTTCCACAATTCTATGAGCAGTTTGTCAGCAGTGAGATTCAGCTGCAAAACTTGCGCTTGGCATATCAGCTTTACAAAACTCGCAAAGCCGTGATTGAGCTGAAGCCTGAAGGCAATCGTAGTGCGTTGCATTTTGCTTATCGCAACCAATCCTTTTTGCTCAGCGATTTTTTTGGTGTTTTAGCAGCCTATGGGCTAACCATTCATAATCTCAGCCTGTATGGCCAGATTTATCCCCCCATGCTGGTTTTTATCAAACTAGTGGTGTCGCGAGGGGGAAAGGCGTTGCCCCCCAAAACTGCTGATAATGTCTGTCGCGCCATTCGAGAGGCCCTCGCGGGGCATTTTGAAGTGGAAGAAATGCTCACGGTGGAATTCAACTTAGATGCCGGGCTCGAGCAGGTCGAAACGGAATTTTACGTCGATCCTGTATTCCATTTGCCTGCATTGCTGATCGAAGCCGATAACCAGCCGGGGTTGTTTTACAAGGTGATGTACGCCATTTGGCAAGAAGATTTGCTGGTCGTCAACGCCAATTTACTCGTGTGGCGCGGGCGTACTCGTTTAATTCTTTACCTGTTAGGTCCGAACGAAAGTTTGATTCCGGAGTACCTCGGTCATAAGATTGCCGAGGGTATTCGCTATCGGTTGCTCAGCAAAAGTGCTTAACGTGGGAATCGCCGGGCAGACAAAATGGCAGCTACCGCAATATATGATGGAAGTATGTCTTATTTTGATGTGTTGGGCGTTCCTCATGCCTATCGCTTGACGCCAGAGACGCAACAGTCAGCAACAACGGTGGTCTTTGTACATGGCTGGCTGCTAAGTCAAGGGTATTGGCAACCCGTGATCGATCGCCTCAGTCCTGATTTTCAATGTTTGAGCTATGACCTCAGAGGGTTTGGCGAATCGAGTCAGGGGGTAGCAGGGCGATCTCCGGTCACTGCGACCCACTTGAGCAATGCCCCAACCCCCTTTAGCCTCGAAGCCTATGCCCAAGACCTAGGTGCATTGTTAGCTGCCTTGGATCTCAACCCGGTTTGGCTAGTGGGTCATTCCCTCGGCGGCAGCGTCGCGCTATGGACCGCCAAGTTGTTTCCTCAGCGGGTGCAGGGCGTTGTTTGTGTCAATGCTGGCGGGGGCATGTATCTACCCGATGAGTTTGCTCGTTTTCGCCAAGCGGGGCGGCAAGTTGTTCGCTGGCGACCGCCCTGGCTCAAGGCAGTGCCTTTGATGAGCCGAGCCTTTGCCAGCATGATGGTGCATAAGCCTTTAGCTTTGCATTGGGGTGAGCAGCGGCTGACTGATCTGCTCGCCGCTGATGCTGCCGCCGCTCAGGGCGTCTTGTTGGAATCGACTACGGAGGCAGAGGTGCATCGCTTACCGCAGGTGGTTGCGAGCTTAGAGCAACCCGCTTATTTTGTCGCTGGGGCGCAAGACCCAGTCATGGAGACAAAATACGTTCAACACCTGGCGAGCTTTCACCCGTTGTTTGATAGCTCTGAAGGCAATGTCACCATATTGCCCGAATGTGGTCACATGGCGATGGTTGAGCAGCCAGAGGCTTTGGCCAACATCATTCGCCAGCACCTCTCAACAGCGGTCGGCCCGAGCCAAAACGCCTGCGCAAAAGATTCGGTCATGCAGTGAATTGCGCTGGCTGGCTAGCCGTCAGCTCAGCCAGGCGGGCAATACGATTATCGTGTCTCATTTCCAGTCAATTAAGCCCAGGGGGCATAATCGCAGTTTGTAGACCCATCACCGGTCTGAAACTTGTATCGATAGGCAAAATCTAAAATTCTTGGCGCTGCCCAACAAAAACGGTTGACATAGAGGGGATAAAAACTGCTAGGCTATTTAAGCCTGAATGATGGGGTGTCGCCAAGCGGTAAGGCAGCGGGTTTTGGTCCCGCCATTCCCAGGTTCGAATCCTGGCACCCCAGTTCAATTAAATCGGTATTTTCTAGTTCATAGAGCTGCGTTGTCTTTTGTTAGTCGCCGCTGGGACTTCGCTATGAATAGCTGATTTGCGCCGCGTTCATCTTTGATCAAGCTTGGTTATTCAGCCTGTTGTCAGCTGAGATGACTAACCCAGGGCCAAGTATCAGCCGGCTTAAGGGCACCCTAAAGGCAGTCTTGGTCAATCTAAAGGGTGTCATGCTATCGAGAATCTGGAGTGCGGCGATCGTCGGCATCGATGCCATTAAGGTGGGTGTGGAAGTCGATTTATCAGGCGGCTTGCCTACGATGGTGGTCGTCGGCTTGCCTGATGCTGCCGTGCAAGAGTCGCGGGAGCGGACTCGCGCTGCGCTCAAGAACTCTGGGTTTCCCTTCCCGATGCGCAAGATCGTTATCAATCTCACCCCAGCGGATCTGCGCAAGGAAGGCCCTAGCTTTGATTTGCCGATTAGTATGGGAGTATTGGCGGCCACGGAGCAAATCAAGCTTGATTTACTCGATGACTTTTTGTTCATGGGTGAGTTGTCGTTAGATGGCACTTTGAGGCCAGTGGCGGGCGTGTTGGCGATCGCGGCGGCAGCTAAATCACTCGGTCTTAAGGGATTGATAGTCCCCGCGGATAATGCCCGTGAGGCAGCGGTCGTGCCGGGGCTAGAGGTCTATGGTTTCAAGCGATTGTCTGACATTGTCGACTTTCTCAACCATCCGGCTCAGTATCTGCCCTATCAGCTCGATGGCCAGGCAGAATTGGCGAATGCCAACGCCAACCCGATGGATTTGCGCGATGTCAAAGGTCAGGCCCAGGCCCGCCGCGCGTTAGAAATTGCTGCTGCCGGTGGCCACAACTGCATTTTTATTGGGCCACCAGGCAGCGGGAAAACCATGCTGGCTCGTCGTTTGCCCAGCATTCTACCGCCGTTATCCTTTGAAGAAGCCCTAGAAGTGACCCAGATTCACTCGGTGGCCGGTTTGCTGAAAGAAAAAGGCAGCCTGGTGACGAATCGTCCCTTTCGCAGTCCCCATCACTCGGCGTCTGGCCCGTCGCTGGTCGGAGGGGGCAGCTTTCCGAAGCCGGGGGAGATTTCATTGGCCCATCGGGGGGTGTTGTTTTTGGATGAAATGACTGAGTTCAAACGGGATGTGCTGGAATTCTTGCGGCAACCGCTGGAAGATGGTTACGTCACAATTACGCGCACGCGACAGTCCGTGGAATTTCCTGCCCAGTTCACGTTAGTGGCCAGTACTAATCCGTGCCCTTGTGGCTACTATGGCGATGCGGTACAGCCTTGTACCTGCAGTCCTCGTAGTCGGGAGCAATATTGGGCCAGGTTGTCGGGGCCGCTGATGGATCGAATTGATTTGCAGGTGGTGGTGGGTCGACTCAAGCCCGAAGAGATGACCCGCGTTGTGGAGGGCGAGTCGTCAGAAAAAGTGCGAATTCGGGTGGAAGCAGCGCGCGATCGCGCCCATGCTCGCTTCCAAGCTGAAACGGCGCTCCAGTGCAATGCTGATATGCAAAGTCGTCACCTGCGCCACTGGTGCCCGTTAGACAACACCACCCAAAC
>CALCPB010000497.1 GCA_937897665.1 uncultured Halomicronema sp.
GGCAGCGACAGCGGGGAATCCCCCGATCTGTAGCGCTACTTTGCAGAACTGGTATTACCTTAGGGTCAGGTGTGGCCCGCCAACTAACGCTACTTACTGCTCTTCATGAGTTCACTAGAGTAATGCATGAGGCCCAGCCCCAAGGGGCGTTGATTCAAGCTCGATACACAATTTTGGATGTGCTGGGTCAGGGCGGTAGCGGTCTTACTTACCGTGCTGAGGATACCGTCACCGGACGCTCAGTCGCGCTCAAAGAGCTATCACTCAAGGGGTTAAGTGATTGGAAGAAGCTAGAACTGTTTGAGCGCGAAGCGCTGGTCTTAAAGAGTCTCGACCACCCGGCGATTCCTCAATATATCGACTTCTTTCATGTCGATACGGCAGACTACCGGTTGTTTTATATTGCTCAAGAAATTGCCGAGGGCCAATCGCTAGCAGAGTTAGTCGCAGCAGGAGAGCGCTTTTCTGAAGCAGAGGTGAAACGGATTGCTACCGAGGTTTTGCAGGTGCTGCAATACATCCATCACTTAAATCCGCCTATCATCCATCGCGATGTGAAGCCCCAAAACCTGATTCGGCGGCAAGATGGACGCATTTTTCTAGTGGATTTTGGCGCGGTGCAAATGGTTTATCGAGCTAGCACCACGATGGGTAGTACCGTCGTCGGCACCTATGGCTACATGGCTCCCGAGCAGTTTCAGGGGCAAGCCTATCCCGCCACTGATTTATATGGCCTAGGCGCAACATTACTCAACTTGCTCACCCATCAAGATCCCGGTAGTTTGCCCCAAACCCGCCTTCGGATTGATTTTCGCTCTCATGTCACCCTCTCTGACACCTTTGCTGATTGGCTAGATGACCTCCTAGAGCCATTGATAGAAGATCGCTTGGCATCAGCCAGCGAAGCGATCGCCGCCCTGACTCAACCTCGGTCTCGCCGCAGATATACGGGTAATGGGCCAGTTGCCAGACCAGCGCCAGCCCTCAAAAAACCTTCCGGTAGCTGCGTTGAATTGACTCGCAACCCAGGGCATCTGTCCATTCGCATACCGCCCGTCGGCTTGCATGAAGACAATGCGGGCAGCGTATTTCATGCCATGTTTGGGATCGGCTTTGTTGTGTTGATGCTATTCGTAGGTGCCCCGTTTTTCTTTACCTTCATATCATTGACCATTAGTCTGAATTTCATCTGGCCATTGCTGTATGCTTTCGCAGGCAGAGTTGCCTTAGAAATTGACGGCGATCGCTTCACCTTGACCCGTCAATTCTTTGACTGGAAACGAAGCGAGCAAGGAGCAACGACTGACCTCTATGGCGCTGAGATCGTGGCGACACGGAATAATTTTCAACGTTCCGCGAAGGTGATTTCCTTCTCCGATGGCGCTCATCAATTTGGCATGACCCTCTCCACACCAGAGAAAGTCTGGCTGCTTTCTGAGATTGAAGCGTTCATTCAAGACCAAGCCAGGTTGAGTCGTTAGATTTGAATCAGACTGTAAATATAGGGATGCATAGCTTACAGGAAGCCGCATCCTGCCAGTGGGGTCAGACATTCATGTATCTCACCTATTAGCAATGCCCGTCTGGCCAATCCCTCAAGCTGCTAGCACTGTCAGATCGTGGCGGCCAGAAAGCCGACTTCTTTAAGAAAAGTAAAGCCCTTGTCACGATGTTTGTTTCTATTGCCACGTAAGGCATAGGCGAAAGACAGTTACGAATTTGAGCTCAGTACTCGATGCCGCTCATTCCCCACTGTCCACAGCTTTGTCGTGGGTGTTGCCAATATTCTCAGTCCGGCTGAGACTTCATCTCTGAAAGCAAAGTCTTACCAGACCTTCTAGACCCTATGCATCGGCAAATGACCGCCCCGTCCTCATACAACACCAGTTAACTTTGACATCGAACGACTGCGATGTCACACAACTGACTGCTGGTGACACATATCTGTAGGAGGATAAAAATCCCTATGCATAAGATCTACAAGCAGCTGGAATTGCTACATGAGGTCGTCAGTCGTTCACTATCACCTCAGGAGGTGGGAACTTCAAAAAATCTGATTTTTTTCATTCGGCGATCGCTGAATCAAATGGGCCTTTACCCGGAATGGCACGAGAGTGAAATTCTGATTGAGGCTTATTTAAGAGTCCGCCAGAAAGTCCTGGCTGGCCACGAAGTTCAAAAATTCCCCGCTTATCTCACCCGAGTTGCTCAGCTCATCATCTTTGAGAAGAGCAAACAACGAAAGCGCAACTACAGCATCAGTCAGAAGTTATCTCGGGCAGATGCAGAGGATGATAGTGCTTTTTCAGTTGATCACTCCTATACAGATGGCATCAACCCAGACACCATAGATACTCTGTGGAGTTCTTTCAAAGCACTATCAGAGAAAGACCAGGAAGTTCTCACTTTACGCATCGTCCATGGCTATTCTTGGAAAGAGGTGGCCTACACATTTGTCGAGTGGGGACTAGAATCTCACTACAGTGACTCTTTAATTCCCAAATTGAGAACACAAGGAAAAAGAGCACTTGAAAAACTTAGAAAAGGTGTTTTATCTGTCAATAACTAACTATCCCGATCAGGGAAGGAACATCGCAGACAGCAAAGCAATTAACTAAAAAGGATTGGTGCAATTTTTATGCGACCAGAAGAATCCCGTGACCTAACAGCCTTTCTAGAATCTGCCAATATCGAGTATACAGAGGTCGTACAAGAGTATTACTACCTAGCAAAGCTGCCAGAACTCTCTACAGCTCAGGCGACTCGGCTAAATCAGATCCTCCGCATGGGGGAAGTCGATGATACTCTTTGTTTTCTGATGAACGAGATTGATGAAATCACGTTTCAAGAACTGGGCTTTTATGAAGCAGAGGTGCAGCCCTATTTCGAAAATGAAACAGCTCGGATTCGAGAACATATCCTGAGCGAGAGTGAACGAAAGATTTTAATGAGCTTCTCGACCCCGAGGCAGCGAGAGCATGTGAGAAACTTAGGTGCCGCCCCTCGATATCCTAGGGTTGAAATGCTGTATGACTCAACTCAATCATTGCGATCTTCGCTGAACCGACAGCTATTTTTGGAGAGCGTACCGAACGTCGCTGAGTACAATACTCTGCAAGTACCCAGCACGGCACTCACCAGAAATCAGCAAAATACATCACAACTAGGGCGGTTCCTGCAGACTTTCTTCGTTGAGGAATCTGTTTCATGGTTTACCCTCGCGGCGTTAGTTTGGATGGTTTGCATCATCCTTATTTGAGATCTGTGAAGACAGCAAACAACTTCAGAAAAAGGCTGCTCAGCGATTGCTGAGCAGCCTTTTTCTGAAGTTTCACTGGACGATCAACTAGCCGATGAGTCGCGAGTTCAGGCAGAGTAGTCATCCCCAATCCACTGAAA
This sequence comes from uncultured Halomicronema sp., assembly GCA_937897665.1. Taxonomy (GTDB): domain Bacteria; phylum Cyanobacteriota; class Cyanobacteriia; order Phormidesmidales; family Phormidesmidaceae; genus Halomicronema. The sequence continues at coordinate 3,400 of CALCPB010000497.1, forward strand.
GTATGACCGCATCTACTAATTTTATCGGTACCGCCATATCTCTACCGTCACAATATTTTTCCTAGGGACACGTATTAATAGGAATTCAAATAATATAGGTGACTATGTCATATACCATTCACGATACTCATCTTGATCTGCAGGTTTGTCCAAAATGTGGCAAGCAAGCACTGGCCCAACCAAAACACAATCATTATCGCTGTCTTTGGTGTGGCTTTGAGTCGGATGTTTCAGATAACGCTGTACGCTTCCCTTTGATTTTGTTCTTCATCCCCCTGGTGGCATTAGCTATTGTGCTCACTCAAGGATGAAGGGCCAGTCAACTTGGCTTTTTCTCAAACCTTCAGAACATTTAGATTGGTCGGTGAACAGTAATGATGAAGTGATGCTTCTCAGCTATGCCTGCAACAAGCAAGCTCTATAAATGAGGCCCTAAAACAACCGTAAATGGATCTTTCAGGTATTGCTGAGCCACCGTCTGAATCATGTCTTCTGAGACAGCGCGAATCATGTCTTGAAAGACCGCGTCAAACTCAACGCCGAGCCCAAGCACTTCGTACCAACCGAGCAGTTGCCCCAGCTGAGCATTAGTTTGCTTGCCCAAGGCATATTGGCCCAGCAGCTTATTTTTCGACGCCTGTAGTTCTGCTGCCGTCAGCCCCACTTTCCCCAGGCGCTCGATTTCGGAGCGCAGTCCCTCTAGGGCAATGGTCTGATTATCCGGTGCGGTGCCCATATGACCGACAAACTGCGAGAGACCCAACCGGGTCGGATAAAAGGCCGACACATCGTAGGCCAGACCGCGCTTTTCCCGCAGTTCAACAAACAGACGACTGGAGAGGCCGCTGCCTAAATAGGTGCTGATGAGCTTAAGCGGCGCATAGGCGGCGTCTTTGACCGAGGGGGTTTGGTAGCCCACAATCACGACAGACTGGTTAGTTTCTTGAGCGATCGTGGTATGAGTGGCAGCGGTCGGTACAGCGGGATAGTCCAGTGGCGGCAGCGGGTGCGCGGGCCCCGCCCAATCGCCAAAATTCTGATCGGCCAGCGCGATCGCGACTTCAGTCGTGATGCGACCGGCGATCACCATGACGCAGTGGTCAGGCCGAAAATACGCTTGATGGGCCTCAACCAAATCATCGCGCGTTAGCTGAGTCACGGTCTCTTCAGTGCCGATACCAGGTAAGCCGTAGGGATGCTTACCATACATTGCCGCTCGCAGCGCGTTATAGGCCACCGTAAAGGGCTGCTCTTGCATGGAGCGAATGCCCTGAAGCGTCAAGCGCTGCTCTAGACTCAACTCGGCTTCAGCAAAACTAGGATAGCGAATGATTTCTGCGGCTAGGGCCAGCATGGGGGCAAAATCAGCCGACACCGTCTTTAAACTGACGAGGCTGTAATCAGCGGAAGCATCACTGCCTAAACTGGCCCCGATCGACTCGACCTGCTCAGCAATCTCAAGGGAAGACAAGTGCCGGGTGCCCTTGGTTAGCAGAGAAGACATCAGACTAAACAACCCAGCCTGCGATCGCGCCTCATGGCCAGTCCCGGCTTTGACCAGCAGCCGCGCCGAGACAATATCCGCCACCGGATTTTCGAGCACAATGACCACGAGACCATTGTTGAGCACGCGGCGCTGGAGTAAAGGACGGTCAACGGGAGGGGATGAGGTCATAATTTCAGCAATCAATTCTTTGCGATAGGCCGTTCGGCACGCCGCCAACTGTCACCAGCGCCCCTCTCAAGATGCCTTAAAACTGCTCACTCTGTTGCACTAATTTGACGAGCTACCGCTCAGCCGTCGGCAAGAGGATCGTCGAAGCATAGGCATTGGGGGAGAGAAAACTTTTGGCCAGCGTGGTAATCGACGTGGGCGTATGGGCCTGAATGCGCGTGGGATAGCTATAGCTATCCGCTGCCGAGGCCACGACATCGTAATAACCATAGAGCCCTGCCAGCTGCCCTGGCGTTTCGGTCGAAAAGGCAAAGTCGTTAATCAGCAGGCGCTGGGCTCGTTCTAACTCAGCCGGTGAGACGGGCTGTAGCGCCAAAGTCGAGAGGCGATCGCAGATCAGCGCCTCCACCGCATCGACCCGATCAGGCTCTAGCCACGCCTGCAGCATAAACAAGCTACAGTCCCGCTGCAGCGAAAAGCTACCGCCAATATCGAGCACCCACTGCCGCTCTTCGCGCAGCTCCCTCACGAGGCGAGCGCTACGCCCCTCAGCCAACAGCGTCGCCAAAATATCCATGCCACAGGCCGCGTTGAGATCATCGACCCCCGGCCCTACCCAAGCCATCAGTAGCCGCGCCTGCTCTAGTCGAGGCACCCGCAAAACCTGACGCCGTACCCCCCACCAAGGCTGAATCTGCCCGGTCTGACGAGCCGGGCTAGCGACCGGAGCGGGAAATGAGCGAAACGTTTGTCGCACCAGGTCTAACGTCGGCTCGAGGGCGATGCCCCCGGTGACCACCACCGTCATGTTTGCTGGCTGGTAATGGGTTTGGTGAAACCGACGCATCTCGGCGGGCGATCGCTGCAGCAGCACTTCCTCAGTCCCCAAGACCGGGCGACCGTAGGCATGATCGGGAAACACCTGCTCCGACAATGCCTGAAAGGCAATCCAGTCGGGATCATCTTGAGCCTGGCGGATTTCTTCGAGCACGACCTGGCGCTCACGACCAAATTCGGCATCGGGGATGGCCGCCTGGAGCACGAGTTCCGCCAAATCCGGCAGGGCCGTGGGTAACGCTTCCGCAGCTAAAGCCATATAGAAGTGAGCATAGTCATGACTGGTGGCGGCATTGCTAAAGCCTCCCTGCGTTTCAATCGCGTAGTCAAACATGCCAGGCCGCAGGCGCTGAGTGCCCTTAAACACCATGTGCTCTAAAAAATGAGCCATGCCCATCCACTCCACGGGTTCGAGGGCAGCGCCCGCATCGACCCACACATCGGCAACGACCACAGGGGTGGCAGGCATGTGATGGTGCACCACAGTGAGCCCAGTTTCGAGCGGAGTAACAGTGGCCGGAAAGGTGAAGGGAGTAAAAGTCAAAGGAGAGGTTTGAACCGACAGGATAAAGTTTGAGACCGACTGCGAGGACTGTGGCGCTCGGCAACCCGTGGGGCGATAACAACCGCAGCGAGTCCTCCAAAAGAGTGGCTACAACCCATCTGCAAGTCGTGAGTGAGGTAGAAGCAGCTTGAGCGCCGATAGAAGCGGAATTTGCCCCCTTAACCGTGCGTTCACCGCTAGCCTACCGGATCTTATTCTTTCGCGATAGGGCAGCGGGCGGCTCTTCACCCTTATTTAAGAAAACGCTGCCGCCATAACAAAATCCCCCTCGGGTCGAGCCCGAGGGGGATTTCCAAAGATGTTCACCGCAGCGCCGTCTTACCTCAGTTTCCGACCTGGTAGAACCAGGTGGGAATGCTGGCGCCCATTTAAAGTTTCCGAGTACAAGCTCGGTTTACTGCCACGGGCACAACGTGATTCCCTTGCAAGACAAAGCATAGATCGACAAACAGTATTGGCAGTCACCAACGCCGTAGTGAATCTCTTGTCATCATAACCAACTCTGCCCCGGCGATCGCAAGGGGATGCCGCAAATTATTTGGCCGGAGATTACGACTGGGCAGCGGGATACCAAAGGCCCTCAATCTGCTGGATGAGCGCGGCACTGTCGTCGCCTGGAGTCAAACACACCGTGACATGCCCGAGTTTGCGTCCCGGTCGAGCAGCGGGTTTGCCATACCAATACACCTGAGCTTGGGGAATTTGGGCAAGCTGCTGTCGCTGCTCGGCGTAGTCCGAGGTGGCCGACTCAAACCCTAGCAGGTTAACCATCAGGGCGCGATCGCAGGTCATCCGCACGCGGCCCAAGGGTTGCCCGGTCACCGCCAGGAGCTGCTGGGCAAACTGCGACGTTTCGCAGGCATCAAGCGTGTAATGGCCAGAATTATGGGTCCGGGGAGCCACTTCGTTCACCAGCACCTGATCGCCTGGCCCGAGGAATAACTCGATGCCCAAAATGCCCACAAAATCTAATTGTTTGATCAGGGTGTGGGCGATCGCCTGCACCGATTTCACGACCGCTGGCGTAATGTGAGCGGGAGCCAGCACGCGCCGACAGACTTGGTCAACCTGCTGAGTTTCAACGACGGGATAGACCACAATCTCGCCCTGCACTGAGCGGGCCACCATAACTGCCAGCTCTTTTTCAAACGAAATGAAGGCTTCTAACAGCACTGGGGGACGCTCAATCTGCGTCCAAGTTTCGACCAGTTCCGTCGCCGAGCGCATGACAAAGGTGCCCTGCCCGTCGTAGCCCAGGCGGCGCGTTTTCATCACGAGGGGAAAGCCAATGGGAGCCGCGATCGCGGCCACTGCTTCAGGCGGAGTGGTGTCAGCCAGCGTCACATAGGGCGGATTAGGCAAATTGTGGGGCGCTAAAAACTGCCGCTGTGTGTACTTGTCAAGCAGCGGTGCGAGAGCCGATAGTTGAGGCCGAAAGACTATGCCCTGCGCCGCTAACGGTTGCAGCGCCCCGAGATCAACAAACTCATTTTCAAAGGTGATGATTTCGCAGCGATCACTCAGCTGCTGAGTTCCAGTCACATCAGCGATCGCAGCATGGACCCCGGCAGCAGCAGTAACCATCGCAGGGTCCGTCGGTTGGGGCGTCTGCACCACAATCGACAAATCGAGCTTGGGCGCTTCTAACCCCATCATCCAAGCCAGCTGACCACCGCCAATCACTCCGACCGTTTTCGTCATGGTCGCTCTTCCCATCTTGTCCGCAGCCCTGAGGACATGTACTCGTGACACTCATGAAGGTCACTAGATAAATAGAGTACGGCAACCGGATCTTAAAACGACGTCGATTTTGTCGGAAGGGCGATGACCGGCAGCGAAGTCCGTGGCGAGGTCGTCAACGATCGATGCGAATTGAGAGAGGTAAGTTGAGAGAGGCGATCGCAAAAGTTTTGAGAGACCGTCGTTGCCGGCGTAAACGCACCTCGGACATTCCCTTTAGCCCAAATACGGTTGGAATACCGCAGTCGCTGGAAAGTTGCTTTTAGCATGCAGCCATCAGTTGGGCCTCACATTTAGGCCTCAGCACTTTTGGCCTTCTGAATCCAAGTAACAGTATTCGTCGGTGGACTGCCGGTATCAATGGGAACTCTCCAGTTAGCACTGCGGTCTAACCATGGGAAGACCGAAGTCATATACCTGCTCTGGTATCTATCGCCATCATGGCTGAGCACAGCTGAATGGCCAAATTTCCTGCGCCGGTCATGAATTCAGTGCCGCCAACCTCAGACGATAGCGTTCATCGGTGATAGCTGTCGCCATTGAGAGCCGTTCCCAACGTTTATTTGCCCCAACAGCCACTTGTTGTGGGGGTTTGTTTCCACTGCTCTAAACTCACTTTTCACAGGATGTAATGGCATGGTTAATTTTTTAAACAGCGATTCAAAAACAGCCGCTTTAGTCGCGTTAGGCGTCATGGCTGGAGCCACGTTTCCCCTCATTGCCCCGGCTCCGGCGATGGCTCAGCAATTTGTCGATGTTGGTAACGGCTATTGGGCCCAACCCTATATCGAGACGTTGGCAGCCGAGCAAATTATTGCCGGTTTTCCTGACGGCACCTTTAAACCTGACCAGGCAGTGACCCGCGCCCAATTTGCCGCGATCGTGCGACAGGCCTTTGACCAAGCCCGCACCCGCTCAGCCCCCAACTTTGGCGATGTGCCGTCTAGCTATTGGGCTACTGAAGCGATCGCCGATGCCTATGGTCAGGGCTTTATGTCGGGGTACCCCGACAGTACCTTTAAGCCCGAGCAGCAGATTCCTCGCGTGCAGGTCGTGGTGGCCTTGGCCAATGGTTTGGGCATGAACGCTAGCGGCACCGACAATCAGGCGCTCGGCGTCTATCGGGATGCGAGTCAGATTCCTGACTATGCGCAAGGGCCAGTGGCCGCCGCGACGGAAAATGAGATCGTGGTCAGCTACCCTGACGTCAATCGCCTACAACCAGGACAAACCGCTACCCGCGCTGATGTCGCAGCGTTTATCTATCAGGCGTTGGTCGCCGAGGGTGAGCTGCCAGCCTTAGCCGCTGATTTGAATGCGACAGACTATATCGTGGGCTATGACGGCTCAGGCAGCACGCCGCAAGCCGTGCCGCAGACCGTCGCCGGAGTCGTGCCAGCAGGTACGCAAATTCCCCTGCGGTATCCCAATGCGGATGGGGTCGATATTGTGGTGGCCCCCGGTCAAACGGTCGCGACGTCGCTAGAGGTCTCCGGGTCGCTGGTGAACAGTGCCAATCAAGTGTTGATCCCGGCTGGGAGCACCGTGCAGGGACGCATTGAGCCAGTGGAAATTCGCGGCGCCTCGATCACAGCGGCTCGCTTCGTAGCCGATAACCTGACGATCAATGGTCGCACTTACAACATTGACGCAGAATCTAGCGCGATCGCAGCGAGTGAGACGGTCAATACCGGCTCTCTAGAGGGTGCCCTGATCACAGGCGCCGCCGAGTCAATTTTAGGCTCGCTACTCGGTAGTGCCGATCTGGGGTCGCTAGTAGGAGCGGTGATTGGCGGCAACGACCAAGTGACATCGCAAAACGCGGTGATCGTGATCGACCCTAGCCAGCTTGATCTAACTGTGGATACTGACTTTAATGTCGGCAGCTAATCCCAATTTTCGGTCATTGGCTTCCTCTGCAGGGGAAGCCGATTGATGACTAGCTGCAGCGGCGATCGCGATCGCTGAGTCATCCCAAAGACACTACGATATCTCCTGCAGCGGCTTTCTCATTATCAGAAAAACAGCCCTCAGTTCCTGACAAATCTGTTCTCGGAGCTGAGGGCTTTTTATTATCTAATCGATCGTCTGACTTAAAGCTTATATTGGCGATATTGCAGGCAAAAATCATCGGGGTTATCGATAAATTTGCGTTGGGCAGCACGCACAACCTCAAACGCTTCATCGCAGGTTCTGACCAAAAAGAGCATTTCGTAATCTTCGGGATTGAGCAGCTGCTTTTCTAGCGGCCAGTCTTGCACCCAGCGCAAAAAGTCTTCCCACATGTCGCCGAGGAGCACAATGGGAATATTGCAAATGTGCTCGACCTGCATTAACTGCCACGTATAAGCCAGCTCTAACAGTGTGCCAACACCGCCCGGGGCGACCACGACAGCATTAGCCAGGTGCATGAAGTGATCGAGCCGTTCTGAGAAGCGATCGAACTCATGCTTGATATCAACGTGGGGGTTAGCCGCTTCTTCAAACGGCAACTTGATATTGAGCCCATAGGATTTGCTGGAATCATCAACGCTGTGGGGATCTTCGCGACCTTCGCGATGGCCTAAATTAGCCGCTTCCATCAGGCCAGGGCCGCCACCGGTCACGACATCCATGCCGTCGCGGCCGAGCAGTCGGGCCAAGCGCCGCACTTGCTCATAGACCGAATCACCCGGCTTGAGGCGGGCCGACCCAAAGATCACAACCCTAAATCTATCTGGCTCAGTCATCACAATAATCCGAAATGGAGATACGTCACTGCTTGTACGTTTGTACCGTAAAACGGTCTTAAAGAGGCGTCGCAGGTACTCACAGCCCTGTTCAGGCAACTAGACAGCGCGGCCGCAGTCACCCGACTCATCGAGGTTTTCTGCCCCGGCTAGCCCCAATGCGCTTCAGCTATTGGCATAGTTCTGTACCCTAGCACCGAAGTCGCTTAGACGGAGCGACTCAGACGCTCATAGGCCAGGGCTAGGGCGTTGTCGTCGCCCACATTGCCCGGAAACAGCACGACCGGCAAAGCCGAAAATTGCGGATGGTCGGCAGCCGTTCGGACAACGGAACAGCCCGGCAGAATTTGGCCCAACAGACGGGTGGTGCGGAGCGCTAACCCTTGACTCAAGGTGTCATTGGAGGTGATGCCGCCTTTGCTGATGAGAAACCCCAGGTCACTGGGCAGGCCGCGCAGGATATCCATCAGCAGAGCGGAAACCTCTTCGCCAAACGCCAATCGAGTTTGCACATCAGGAAAGGTGAGTTCTTGACGACTGGTGTAGATGGCAGGAGTTTGGCCACGCTCGTGGATCTGACGCACCTGGGCCAAGGTGGTGGCCAAAAGACGCGATCGCCCGCCCGCCAGGTCATCCACCATCTGGGTGACATCGACCTCAACGCCCACAATATCGGGAGCTTGCAGCAGAGCCTGGAGCTGCTGCGTCGTCTTTTTCACATGGGAGCCGACCAAAATCGCCCCTGGATGATGATCTTTAACGTACTGCGCCATCTCGTCCGCCGCGACGGGTTGGGGGGGCAACGCCGCCAGCGCCGTCAGCAAACTGGCGGCACAGCGAAACAAAAAGCGTTGGCCTAGAGCAGCTGCCTGCAGCAACTCTTGAGCAAAGGCATTCAGGTCGCTCTGTTGCTCACCATCAACAGCCACACAAACGTTATTTTCTAACTGCTGCAGCGCCTCTAAACAGCCAGCGCGGAGGCGATCGAGGGTGAACCGTTGCACTTGATCGGCAGCAATTTTGCCCCCGGTCTTTTCGGCCACATAGTCAGGCAAATAGGCGGTGCTATAGCCAAAGACCGAATCGTTAGCGAACTCAGTTTCATGAGCCGGCACCGGGACGCCGTTCTGCACGACATAATGCACGCTGTCGCGGGTGATGCGGCCGCCTTCAAAAAAGGCCGGCACCATAAAGTGGGCATCAAAGGGGCCTAACTCAGCGGCGATCGCATCGGTCTCAATCGGGTAGTGTCCTCGCAGCGTCGAGTCAGAACGACTCACCACCAAAAACTCTTCGACCCCGGTCTGAGCAATGGCTAGCTTGAGATTGTGGCAAACTTCTTGAGTCACTATCTGCGCTTGGGCGGGTGAGAGCGCTCGCGTATTAGTCAAAATAAAGACGATGGGAGCCTCATCTTGCAGGCCCAAGACCAGCGTTTCGACATCCCACTGCAACAACAACAAACAGCTGAGCACCGTTTGCGATCCAGTCGGATCATCATCTAGCACGATAATTTTTGGCGTCGTGGCCATCTGCCCCTCCTACGAGTCCCAGGGTGCTCTACCCAATGGCTCCCTTGGCCAGTTAGCTGGCATCGATTTCTAGGCCATTGCGGAAGCTTTCCCCAGAGTGCCACACCGTGCGTCGTTTATCGCAGCGGCACCACTACTGATCGAGCCACCCCACCATGATTCACGCGCCCCCCACGGGGGACGGCGGTGAGGCTCAGTTCAAAGCCTCTGAGTGCTGTTTTTTCAGGTCATCAATCAAACCGGCGAGCTTGTCGCTGTTGGCCTGATAAACCTCACCACAAAAATGACAGGTAGCCTCGGCGCCGTCATCCTTTTCGATCATATCCTGCAGCTCATCGACGCCGAGCATTTTCAAAGCGCCCAGCATGCGATCGTTGGTACAGGGGCATTAAAACCGAATCGCCTGGCTCTCTGCCTCAGGCAGAATCTGCATATCCAAATCTCCCACCAGTGCTTCAAAAATCTCGGGCAGGGTTTGGTTGCTACGCAGCTTAGGCGTAAAGTCTGCCAGGGCTGCCACCCGCGACTCTAACAGCGAAATCAGCGACTCATCGCGAGCGGCCTTGGGCATCACTTGCACCAAGAGCCCTCCCGACGCTTCGACACCATGCTCATCCACAAACACCCCCAGCACGAGGGCTGAGGGTGTCTGCTCCGAAGTGGCGAGATAGTAAGTCAAGTCTTCGCCAATTTCGCCCGAAATCAGCTCGACCGTGCTGGAGTAGGGTTGGCCATAGCCGACATCACGCACCACATACAAATAGCCATGGCGCCCGATCGCACCACCCACGTTGAGCTTGCCATTTTCAGTGGGCGGCACCTCCACACTGGGGTCATCGACGTAGCCCCGCACAGCGCCATCGAGCCCAGCATCAACCAAGACACCGCCTAAAGGCCCATCACCCTTAATGCGAAGGTTGATGCGCGACCCCTCGCGCTTCATGCTAGAGACTAAAAGCAAGCCTGCAGACATGGCTCGACCCAAGGCCGCCGTGCCCACATAGGTCAGGTTGTGGCGCTGACGGGCAGTTTCCACTAAATCAGTTGTAATCGTGCCGACAATCCGAATGCCGCCATCGGCAGCGGTTGCTCGAAGGAGTTGGTCTGCCATGCAAACGTCCTAATCTTGCTTCACGTTGAATTGATTAGTGCCATTGTAGGAACTTTTAGGCGCTCGATGGCAGCTGACCGCCCCCGAAATAACCGCCCCTGAACCAGCCGCTAGAGACTCATCCCTTGCGGCAGTACACCTTACCTAATTTCGCAATTGAGGAGAATTAAGGGAGCAGCGGAAGATATTCTCTAAGAAACCAGTACTTGTCGAGACCCGAGCATGATTACGCAAAAGGTGAGTTTGTGGGGCACGGCCCTAGGAGTCCATTTGCCCCCTGACATTGCCCAACAGGTGGGGTTAGAAGAAGGCACGATCATTTCGATCTGTGTCGAAGGCCATAACATCGTCTTGGCACCGGCGCACCCAAAATATACGCTGGATGAGTTGTTTAAAGCGGCTGGCCCCACCTCGCAGGCTGATGAGTGGCATTGGGGCCCAGCCATCGGGGAGGAACATTGGTAACGCTGGCCAACCGCACGCCTGAACGGGGCGACGTCATTCAACTACAGTTCGATCCTCAGGCCGATGGTGAAGCTGGCAAGTCAGGCCCGGCCCTAGTCATCTCACCGCTGGTCTACAATCGCATTTCGAAGCTACTGGTGGTTTGCCCGATCGCCAGCCGCCAGCAGGGATGGCCCTTTGAGGTACTATTGCCAGACTCGATGGAAACCTACGGTGTTGTTTTAGTCGATCAAATCCGGACGGTGGATTGTATCGCGCGTCAGGCCCAATTCATCGAACCCGCCAGCCCAGAATTAGTACTAGAAGTCATCAGCCGTTTAGTGACACTGGTGATCAAATATACCTCCGCAGATTTTTCCGTGCCAGCATCTTCAGCAGCTGTTCATGAGCCGGATCCAGCCAGACTGGTTGGC
>CALCPB010000498.1 GCA_937897665.1 uncultured Halomicronema sp.
GATGACGCTAAGCAGGGCACCTGCTGCCAAGTTGCGATGGTATGAGTCTCGCTATGGTAATTCGAAGGACAGGCAGCCCTCAGCCGTCGGCCATCATCGGGCTGGCAGACGAGCGACTGGGCGCTTTGGTTTCTTCGGATAAGGGCACGGGCGACGATCGTCGTCGCCGTTCGGCCATCAGTTTGGGTCGCAGATAGAGATTCTCTAGCAGCACGGCCCCGCCCGCCACCCATGGAGGCACGATCAGTGCGCCGATGATGCCCAGCAGTTGGGTGCCCCCCAAGACTGCCAGGAGCTGATAAAGCGGATGCACACCGACCGAAGTGCCCACGAGCAACGGGTCGAGCACATAGGTTTCTAAATTTTGAATGACGACGTAGAGGATGAGTACCCACAGAAACGTCCAGCCGCCCTGAGAAATTGCCACCACCAACGCGGGAATCGCTCCCAAAATTGGCCCTAAGAACGGGATCAAATTAGTGAAACCAGAAATTGCGCCCAGGCCCAACGCAAAGTCAGATAAGCCCAAAATGCTGAGGCTAACTGTGGTCGCCAAGGCCAAGATGGTCGAAACTAACAGTCGCCCTCGGATATAGCTGCCCATCCGATTGCTGATGGGCCCCACCTGCGCCACCATGCGATCGTCCCAGGGCTGCGGCAGCAGGCGCACAAAATTTTTCACCAGGGTGCGGCTATCTGCCAGCATATAGCCCGATAAAAAGAGGGCGAGAATTAGACTAAAGAAGCCGCCTAAAATTCCCGTTGTCAGTCCGTAGGAGCGCACCAACAGCTGCTGACTCGAGCGAATTACCCAGCGACTTAATCCCTGCACGTCGATGAATTGGTTAATCAGTTCACTCGTAAAATCGGGGCGTTCATCGTTGAAGGAGACAATCCAAGTTTCGGCGTAGTCCAAAACTTGTTTCAACGAGACAGGAATCTGCCGAATCAACCGCTGAATCTGCTCCGCGACCGTTGGCCCTACCCAAAGTCCGACTCCCGTAATGATCGACACGATCGCCAGATAGGTCAGCACGACGCCGAGCCAGCGAGGAATCCGGTAGCGTTCTGCCCAATCCACCACGGGAGCGATCGAAGCTGCCAGCACGATCGCAATCATCACTAATAAAAACAGACTCCGCAGCTGCCACAGCAGCAAGAGCAAAGGCACCGAGAGCACCAGTAACACCAGACTGTTGAGGGAAAACGTGAGGCGCTGTTCGTTAGAAGACATTCAAAACCTTCCCCTGACTAGGTAAGAGGTGATGTACTGCCCTGATCCATAGCAGATGTATCGCAATAAAGTCCGTGGCAGTGGCGTTCATCTGAGTGTACCGCTGGCGAGCCTGGTCGGGGGTCTTTACCCCGTTGCAGCATCGCGAGCCGCCACAGTGACTGCTCGGTTTAGGGCAACCGACTCAGGCTATTTTCCGGCTGCTGATTAGCTTTCACCCAGCTACCTGCAGGGGGACAGCTGGTAAATTCAATGGGTTTACACATGCTCCGATAATCTATATAGATGTCAGCCGCTGCGTTCTGAGTCGGGTGGCCACCTGCATCAAGTGGCAAGATCGCCCTCGATGCAGGCTTACCCAAGACCGGCAATTGGGTACTTTTAGAGCAGCCCTAGCAGTGGGCACTTCCATTGCCGTGCAAGATTAAAAGATTAGGAGAAACATGGAACATCGTGGCGTGACCGTTTGGTTGACTGGGCTGAGTGGCGCAGGCAAAAGCACTATCACAGACGCACTGGCTCAGCGTTTACGTGATCATCAGTGCAAATTAGAAGTCTTAGACGGTGACATCGTACGCACAAATCTCACTAAAGGTCTAGGCTTCAGCAAAGAAGACCGAGATACCAACATTCGTCGCATTGGCTTTGTGTCGCATCTATTGACGCGTAATGGTGTCATTGTTTTGGTGTCAGCGATTTCACCCTACCGAGCCGTCCGCGAAGAAGTTCGCGAGATGATTGGCGATTTTATGGAGGTGTACGTCAGTGCGCCGCTCGAAGTTTGTGAATCGCGCGATGTCAAAGGTCTCTACAAAAAAGCTCGGTCTGGGGAGATCAAGCAATTCACGGGCATTGATGATCCCTACGAAGCGCCACTCAACCCCGAAGTCAATTGCGAAACCCACAAGGAATCTTTGACCGAAAGCGTCGATAAGATCATGGCCAAGCTGGAGGAATTGGGTTATCTCAGCGTTGCCGGTGTCACGGTCTAAATCTGGACGGATACGCTAGCCGCGATCGCCACTGTCGTTGCAGCATCCTCAATGGATCGGCGACGGGCGATCGCTATTGTTACTTTTAAGTTATCTGCCGGTCTAAGCTAGGGCACTGCAGTCGCGGCAAACTTTAGGGTTTACAGGCAACGGCGGGTCACAATCCCCCAATTTTGCTCTGGCTCTGATTCTGCCTAAATTATCTCACTATTTCTAAGGGCTAAGACAGGCACACAGTGGTGCCCGATCTCGTGGTTGGGGGCTCATTGCTGATGTGCTTTATGATCAGAGGCATCGTTGAGCCGAAACGTTTGGGTTGTTGTGCCGTTGCGGAGAACTGGTCTGAGACCTATGTGGAAAAAGCAGCTAACTGTTTTGACCGTCGGTGATCCTCGACTGCGGCTGATGGCTGAGCCCGTAGTCGCCCTCGATCGCCCCTTGCAAACTCTGATCAAAAATCTCATTTGGACGACGGAAAAAACTAACGGGGTCGGTATCGCCGCGCCGCAGGTCGGCGTCGCCAAACAGCTATTTATCGTGGCGTCGCGCCCAACTCTGCGCTATCCCTACGCGCCCATGATGGCCCCTACTGTCATGATTAACCCTCACGTTGTGGCCCATTCTGATGATCGCATCGCCGATTGGGAAGGGTGCTTGAGCGTGCCCGACCAGCGGGGCCAAGTAGAGCGGTGGCGAGAAATCGAAGTGGAATATGGCGATCGCCACGGCCAGATGAAACGTCAGGTATTCACCGACTTTGTCGCTCGCATCTTTCAACACGAGCTGGATCATTTACAGGGCACCGTGTTTACCGATCGCGTCGCCGACCCCACCACACTGCTCACCGAGCAGGCCTATTTCGACCAGCTCGACTCGATGCCAGCGATCGTGACCGATCGCAGCGATTCATTAGCTTGAAGACAAACTGCGCAGTGCCGAACTCTGAACGAGTCCTTGCTGACAGCAGTTTCCCCGCCATTGGGCAAGTTACCGAATCTTGCACCTTAAACCTTCAGCCCTGAACCCTAAACCCCAGTCATTGCCCGTAGCTCTCGTTGTTCACATTGCTGCACGATCGCCCCTGCTGTATGGTGAGTGAGGATTTTGACGCATTGAGGCAGCAGCTATGGCATGGCAGCGTCCCGACGGTCGGCAAGCCAATGAACTCCGGCCCGTCTCGTTTGAACTCGATTTCACGCGCTTTGCGGCTGGGTCGGTGCTGACTCGGTGTGGCAGCACTCAAGTGCTTTGTACTGTCTCGATCGAAGAAGGCGTGCCGCCGTTTCTCCGCAATTCTGGCCGAGGGTGGCTTACTGCCGAATACCGGATGCTGCCGGGGGCGACTCCCGAGCGCCAGCGCCGCGAACTGATGAAGCTGTCGGGTCGCACGCAAGAGATTCAGCGGTTGATTGGCCGCAGCCTGCGATCGACCGTAGACTTTGACGCCCTGGGTGAGCGCACGATTACCGTCGATGCCGATGTGCTGCAGGCCGATGCCGGTACCCGCACGACGTCCATCACCGGCGGTTATGTCGCCCTCAAACACGCACTGCAGAAGCTAGTGGAGCAGCAAGTGCTGCCCACGCTGCCCTTGACCCGTGAAGTCGCAGCGATTTCGGTCGGCATTGTGGAAGGGGAAGCACTGCTGGATCTGAAATATGAAGAAAACGTGGATGACACTGTAGATTGTAACGTCGTGCTGAAAGATAGCTTAGACATCATTGAGGTGCAGGGCACCGCTGAAGCTGGGAGTTACTCGCGATCGCAGCTCAATCAACTGTTAGATCTGGCTGAAACCGGCATTCAAGAACTGCTGATACGGCAGCAGCAAGTCTTTACCGCTAATCGATGAAGATAAATGAGGCCAATGGCGATCGCGCCTTCTTCTCTACAGTGGACTCTCGGCCAAAAATGTCATGGAATCCTTACTTAGTGATCAATGTACGGGGCGACGGCTGTCGCTTAGGACAATTCAGGCCCCCTGAAAGCCTTAGGAAGCGAGGCAATTAGCCCCTGTATCGAAAGCGATTCTATAGATACGGGATATCTGTTAAGGTGCCAGATTGATCTCGTACTATAGTGAGAGTCCCAATAAATTTTCGTGCGTTCTGGGGAGTGCTGTTCAAATGCTCTCAGAACTAATTTATCGACTGCCTGCACCTGCTTAAAAATCATCCTCAAAAATTCATGACCTCTTCTGTTACTGCTCAGGACAAAGTGACAACTCAGCGAGCCACCGGTGGCTTTGCTCTGATTGACAGCCTGCAACGTCACGGCGTGTGTCATATTTTTGGGTATCCTGGCGGGGCAATTTTGCCCATTTATGACGAGTTATACAAGGCCGAGCAGCGTGGTGGCATTCGTCATATCTTGGTGCGCCACGAGCAAGGGGCCGCCCATGCTGCTGATGGCTATGCCCGCGCGACGGGAGAGGTCGGCGTTTGCTTTGGCACCTCTGGCCCTGGGGCGACTAACTTGGTAACGGGCATTGCTACCGCCGCGATGGACTCGATTCCTATGGTGGTGATTACGGGGCAAGTACCGCGCGCCGCGATCGGTACGGATGCGTTCCAAGAGACCGATATCTTTGGCATTACGCTACCTGTTGTTAAGCATTCCTACGTGGTGCGATCTGCCGGTGATATGGCGCGGATCGTGGCCGAGGCTTTTTTCATTGCCCAAACGGGGCGACCAGGGCCGGTATTGATTGATGTACCGAAGGATGTCGGGCTCGAAGAGTTTGACTACATCCCGGTGGAGCCAGGCGATGTACAGTTGCCGGGCTATAAACCCACGGTGAAGGGCAACCCACGCCAAATTGTTCACGCCATTCGCCTGTTGCGAGTCGCGAAGCAGCCGCTGCTGTATGTCGGTGGTGGGCCGATTACCGCTGGCGCTCATGCCGAAATTCAAGCCCTCGCAGAATATTTCTTGATTCCGGTCACGACGACGCTGATGGGCAAAGGAGCGTTTGACGAGCATCATCCGCTCGCCGTTGGCATGTTGGGCATGCACGGCACAGCTTACGCCAACTTTGCCGTGAGCGAATGTGACTTGCTGATTGCTGTGGGCGCCCGTTTTGATGATCGTGTCACGGGCAAGCTAGATGAATTTGCGTCGCGGGCCAAGGTCATCCACATCGACATCGACCCCGCTGAGGTGGGCAAAAATCGCATTCCTAATGTGCCGATCGTGGGCGACGTGCGCCAGGTTTTGCAGCGCCTGCTGCAGCGGCTCGATGAGATTGACAAGCCTGCTGATGCGGATAAAACTTTGGCTTGGCGCGATCGTATTCAGCGTTGGCGCGACGATTATCCTCTTGTTGTCCCCGCCTATGATGAGACCATTGCCCCGCAAGAAGTCATTGTGGAACTGTGCCGTCAGGCTCCCCAGGCGTTTTACACCACCGATGTTGGACAGCACCAAATGTGGGCTGCTCAGTTTCTCAAAAATGGCCCCCGGCGTTGGGTTTCCAGCGCCGGACTTGGCACCATGGGTTTTGGCCTACCGGCTGCGATGGGGGTCCAGGTTGCTCGCCCTGATGATGTCACGATCTGCATCAGCGGCGACGCCAGTTTTCAGATGAATCCGCAAGAATTGGGCACTCTGGCCCAATACGATATCAAAGTTAAAACGGTCATCATTAACAACGGCTGGCAGGGTATGGTGCGCCAATGGCAGCAGTCATTTTTCGGTGAGCGCTACTCATCTTCCAATATGCAGGTGGGGATGCCTGATTTTGAACTTTTGGCCCAAGCCTATGGTGTCAAGGGCATGATTGTGAACCATCCCTCTGAGCTAGCAGATGCGATCGCCACGATGTTAGCTCACGATGGTCCGGTGCTGATGGACGTGCGGGTGCGCCGCGATGAAAACTGCTACCCCATGGTGGCTCCAGGTAAGAGCAACGCCCAGATGATTGGCTTGCCGCCGCAAAAGACACCGGCTCACCAAACGATTGAGCTGATGTACTGCAGCAGCTGTGGGGCCAAGAATCCTTCCAGTCATGCGTTTTGCCCTGAGTGTGGCACGAAGCTCTAAGGCGCTGCATGCAGGCCACAGGACGATCAGCCAAGCATTACGAGCGATCGCCGCGTAGATCTGTCAGGTACTTGAGAGGGTATCGGCCTGGATTCGTGTTCACTGGCTGAGTGTTAGGCGTCTCTGAGGGGAGGCTAAACCGACGCGCTCAGCCATTTGGGTCGGCTCATCGTGCTGCCATGGATCGGCCTGCCATTTAGAAGAGCCAGTCACGTTCTGACCCCAATCGATACTCTCAGCCGTTTTGCGAGGATAAGGTGGGGCTGCGGTGTGATTGTCATGCCGGTTGGCGGGCGGTCACGGCTCAAAAAATTGTCCCAAGGGGTGGCAAATTGAGAGGCTTGAGTTATTTTATGGGAGCGAGTTTCGGCGATTAGCCCCGACGTCTAAAAAATACTTGCTGAGTCCCCAGCCGCACGCTACTATGGCGCTTAATCTCAGGGGGCAGGCCGCCAGCACAGGATAGCGAGAAGGTAATAACTGGGTGTGAATCAGGAGTTAAGTGGATGTCTGCAGCATTGCAATCTCAAGAAGTAGAGCTTCGGCCATCAGCACCGTCAATGCGGTCTCAGTCGCGGCGTCGCCTGACAGCATTGCCCTCGCCACCGCCTGCTGCTCCTGCGGTGTTTCCCTCGGCTCAGCAGCGCGATCGCCCGACGTGGCTGAAGCTTTTGGTGGCGGGGCAGCGCGTTTCGGTCGTGGCGACGACGTTGGGCTTGGCGGGGACCTTAGCGGCCTATGCCCTGACCGTCAACACTCATCGACGGCTCACTGCCGCTACGGTGCATCTAGAGCACCTGCAAGATCAGCAGCAGCAGTTAACGACGGCCAATGCGGTGTTTAAAAACCATCTCGCCCAAGCGGCCCGGACGGAGATGCGTAACGGCAATTTGCATCCTCGGGACGTCATTTTTCTAGAAGCAGCGCCGCTGCCCGCCTCGCCGTCTGCTCCAGCAGCGGAGCCTGCCGACGCCTTGGGCGCTGGTCAGCGATTTTTTCCTAAGGGCTACTAGGCCAGCTTGATCTGGGCCATCTTTGTATTGAGGTTTGTTGATGGGGCGTTCCTACCCTTCTGTTCGTAAGCGGTCTGGCCATTCGCGATCGCGGCGATTGGCGACTCGCTCTCATCTGTCAACGCCCCTGCGCCGACGTTCTAATCCGCCCATCTTTCTGGCCCGACGTCGTATTGCCCTGATCTGGGCTTTGCTTTTAGTGGTTGCCCTGGGGCTGGCCGGGCGGTTAGCCTACTTGCAGCTCGTGCAAGGGGATGCCCTACAGGCCGTGGCCCATAACCAGCAAGCCCGGGGCCTGGATCTGGCTGTGGCCCGGCGAGCCATCGTCGATAACCAAGGTACGCCCCTGGCTGTCGATCGTCTGGTCTACACCCTCTATGGTCACCCAGCCCTGTTTCGGCAGCCGATCGGGGTTGTGGCCAATACCTTGAGTCCGCTCTTAGAGATGCCGTCTGGGGTATTAGCCGAGCAGCTTAAAAGCCAGGCGACGGGAGTCCGGCTGGTCGACGGTCTGTCCGAAGAAAATGCCCAACGCATCAAACGCTTACGGCTGGATGGTCTAGAGCTGATTCCGACCCAACAGCGGTTTTACCCGCAGCAGGATCTCTTTTCTCAAATTGTCGGTTTCATCAATTTAGAGGGCGAGGCCCAAACTGGCTTAGAGGCGGCCTATCAAGAGCGGCTGGCCTTGCCCCTGGCCGAAGTGCCGACTGTCATGGGGCCTGCCCTACCCGTTGCTAACCTCCCCCAGTCTGACTCCTCACAGCAGCTAAAGCTGACCCTTGACAGTCGCCTACAGCGGGTGGCCCAAGAAGCCCTGCGGCAGACGATGCGTCAGTTTGGGGCGAAACGAGGCACGGTAATGGTGATGGATGTACACACGGGGGCGATGCGGGCCTTTGCGGTAGAGCCGACCTTTGACCCCAATCGCTACTTTGATGCTGACCTCGCCTGGCTGAAAAATTGGGCCGTGACGGATCTCTATGAGCCGGGGTCAACCTTTAAGCCAATTAACGTGGCGATCGCCCTCGAAGCGGGTGCGGCGACCGCTGAGGATACGGTTTACGATGAAGGGCAAATTCGCTTTGATGAATGGATTATTCAAAACTCTGACTATGAGGCGACGGGCCGCATCGGTACGCTGACGCTGACCGAAGTTTTGAAATATTCCAGTAACGTCGGCATGGTACGCCTGATGGATCAGCTACCGGCTGCAGAATTCTACGCCTGGTTAGAAAAGCTGGAACTCAACCAGCCCACTGGCATCAGCCTGCCCGCTGAAAATACCCCACTGCTGAAAGATCGTGACCAGTTCGTTAATAGCTGGGTCGATGCGGCAACTGCGGCTTTTGGTCAAGGGCTGGTTCTCACGCCGATTAAGCTGCTGCAGCTGCAGGCGGCGATCGCGAATGGCGGTCAGCTCGTAACGCCGACTGTCATTGAAGGGTTAGTCGATGATCTTGGCAACCTCACCTGGCAACCTGATACCCCAGCTCCCCAACCGGTGTTTTCGCCCGAGACGAGCGCCACTGTGCTTGACATGATGGAAGCCGTCGTGGCGGAGGGTACCGGCAAGCCCGCTCAAATACCGGGCTATCGCATTGCCGGTAAAACAGGCACTGCGCAGAAGGTAACAGAGGCGGGTGTCTATGGGACGGGGCGGATTACCAGCTTTATTGGTCTGTTACCAGTGGAAGCCCCGCGCTATGCCGTTCTCGCTGTCATTGATGAACCCGCTGGTGAAGCTGCCTACGGCTCAACTGTGGCTGGTTTTGGAAGGAATTCCCCCCTCTTCGCCTCAGGCGTTGGGCGGGACTGTGCTGTCTCCAGACTGATGTAGCTGGGCTCAACCATTCCTGAATAATCATGCTGAGTCCCAGGGGGTACCAGGTGCTGGGCAGATATGGCAGAAGTCGGAATGAATACTAATTCTGCAGAGTAGCGCTACAAATCGGTGATCCCCCGCTGTCGATGACCTTTGGTTGAAGCGGGCTACACACTTTTGGGATGTGTAGCCCAAAGTCAGCGAATTGGTGTAGAAAGTCTATCAGATGCGAATTTCAGCAATCTGGGGTGATCTGATCAAACTGCGGCTTGTAGTAGAACAAGGGAGCTGTTGGGGTCAGGAAATCGCCGAGATAAAACAGCGCTGCCAGTCCCTCCGGTCACCATTACTCTAGCTGAAAGGCGTTTGCGATATATTCCACGAGTGCTAGAGGTGGTTGTGTCGCGATGGCTTGCGTCATGAGGTCGGTAGGCACGGTTCCTTGAGTCACCAACGCCACATCAAATCGGCAGGGGGCGTCGCTATGTTCAGGATGCTCTAGCAAAAACTGCTGGGCTGCGCGCCAAAGTTTCTGCTGTTTTTGAGGAGTAATCGCTAAGCGGCCGCCCTGATCAATGCTGTAGCGGCGTCGCGTTTTCACTTCTACAAAGGCCAGTTCCCCAGCTTGCGATCGCGCCACAATATCGAGTTCACCCCAGCGACAGTGCCACTGCTGAGCCACAAGGCTCCAGCCCTGTTGCTGTAGCCAAGCGGCTACCAACGCCTCGCCGCGATCGCCCAGCTGTTTTCGGGAGCCTTGAACCATGGCATCCTACCCGTCAAAATTATTAGACAGCTAAATCTGTAGCAGAGTCATGGACGACTGGCAAATGGCCCACACTGACTAAACGTAACAAGGAATCTGCTCATGTCTCGCCTGCAGAAACTCGGGGGGATCGCGGCATTGATCAATGTCACCGTGGCGATCGCGATGTTAGCGGTAGCCACGATGCTAATTGGCGTTGCGGCCATGTCTGATCCCAACCAATTAATAGAATTGGCAATCGACAACCCTGGGCCATTGCTGCTTCAAGATGGCTTGAAACTGATTGCCGCAGCAGTTGCAGCCGTGCTGGTTTGGGCTCTAGCGAGCTATTTAAGTCCTAACAATTCCACCTTGCTTTTAGTGGCAATCGGGTGCGGCTTTGGCTCTGTTGTGTGCCTGGCAGGCAATGCCATTCTCAGTTTGTACACCATTTCTCAAGCTACTCCTGATGCCCCAGCAACATTTTTGCATCACCTTAATCGTCTGATTGGCATCCTCGCCTGGGCAGCAATTGGCCTCGATGGTTTATGGCTCTTGTTAGTGAGTGGGATAGCGCTCAAGCGCCAGCAGCTACCGAGGCCTTTGTGTTACCTAGGCTGCGGCATGGGCGGGCTCAGTCTAGTGTCACCGTTGGGGATCATTGTATTACTGCTGAGTATGGTGTGGTCAGTGTGGTTAGGGCTCGTGTTGTTGACCGCAGAGCCCACAGGCTAACCCTGCAAAGGTAGGGGATAATTGCCAGTTGCTGATGAGATTGCAGGATTCGCCATCGGCATGCATAACGTCTCGGTAAACCATGGCTGAAGAAAGCGGTTCGGCTCTCAGCTATCAACGCCAACCCAAGGAAGTCGGGCGAGATCTTCAAAGGTGGTCTGCCGTTCTTTTTCTAGTTCGGCGATCCGCCGCTTTTCAGCATAGATTTGACTTTGGTAGTAGGCCTGTTGCTCTGCCGCTTGGCATTGTCGCCCTCACTCCAAAGCTGCAAAAAATGGCGGTAGCGTTTTTCACAGAGCGTTTGCTCGAGGCAGGCTGCCGCCGCGCGAATGACTAACGGCGATCGCAAGACATCGCGATGGGTTTTTTCGTCCAGATAAAATAGATGCTGGGTTTGAGCCAAGGCCGGTGATTCGGCGGTGCGATCGCGCAGCCAGCCAATCAGTTCGTCAGGCTGGGCATCGCGCTGAGCGCGCAGGGTTTGCCACAGTGAGCGATGGTGAGAAAAGCTAAACTGCAGGTCGCGACTTTCGAGCATGTCGAGCACCTCAGTGCGGTGTTCAGCACTGTGGATAAATACTCGCAGCAGGGCTGCTTCTGCCGCTTCCAGGGTACTGGTTTGAGTAAATGACAGGCTGGGGCGCGGGCCGGAACCCTGGGGCGATCGCCGCTGACGCCGCACCTGCACCATCAGGTTTTCAGCCAGCAGAGGCACCAAGCGGCCATCGCCATTGCTAAATAGCTCAGCACACTGGCGCACGTAATGGGTGCGAGTGTCGGCGTTGGCAATTTCGCTGAGCAGCGCCACAATCTCTTGGGAAGAATTCTGGAACTGATCCGCCTGGGAGAGATCGCGCCCCTGCACAATCTGCTGAATTTGCCAGTCAATCCACAGGGGGGCGGTGTCTAGTAGCCCGTAATAAGCCTCGATGGGATAGTTTTGCAGATATTCATCGGGGTCTTTACCGTCGGGAATGTTGAGTACCCGCAGCTGCACATCGCCCCGATAGGCCATCGCCTCGACTTCACCAATGGCCCGCTGGGCGGCTTTGACTCCAGCCGCGTCGGCGTCAAAGTTGAGAATGACCTGCTTTGATTCGGTGTAGCGCAGCAGCTGTCGCACCTGGTTGGCGTTGAAGGCCGTTCCCAGCGAGGCCACCGCCGTCTCGCTGCCCGCCGCATGCAGGGCGATGACGTCAAAATAGCCTTCGACTACCACCGCACGGTCTTCTTTGGCGATCGCGGCGCGGGCTTTGTCGAGACCATACAGCGTTTGGCCCTTGTCAAACAGCTCGGTATCGGGAGAGTTGAGATATTTGGGCTGATCGGCGTCGGAGAGCGCCCGCCCCCCAAAGCCAATCACCCGGCCCCGACTGTCGTGGATGGGAATCATCAGGCGATCGCGAAACCGATCGTAGTAGCCACTGCCTGACGTGCGAGGGACCACCAGCCCCGCCTGTTCGACTAGCGCCACCGGATACTTTTTTTGATCAACCAGGTAGCCATAGAGCGTCTGCCAGCCGCCCGGCGCATAGCCCAGCTGAAATCGTTGGATCGTTTCATCCACCAGGCCGCGTTTGGCCGTCAGGTAGGTCAGCGCCTGCGCCCCATCCGGCTGCCGCAGGGCATGCTCATAAAAGCTGGTGGTCACCGCCAAAATTTCGTAAAGCTGTTCGCGCAGGGTCAGCTGCCGCTGTAGCTCTTGGCGTTTTTCGGGTTCGAGGGTTTTGACCGGCACCTGATAGCGCTTGGCCAGCTCTAGCACAACGTCGGAAAACGATCGCTGCCCCAGCTCCATCAAAAACTTGTAGGCATTGCCCCCGGCTCCGCAGGAAAAACAGTAGTAAAACTGCTTGCTGGGACTGACGCTAAAGCTGGGCGACTTGTCATCGTGAAAGGGACAAAGCCCCACGTAGTCTTTGCCCTGCTTTTTCAGCACCACCTGCTCAGAGACAATATCAACGATGTCAGCGCGATCGCGCACGGCGGCAATCGTATCGGGATGAAGACGGGGGGTAGGCATGGAGGCAGGGGGCAAAACCACCAGGGACAGTGCTTAATATCATAGCCAACCGCTAGCTCTAGAGCTTCTCTTTTAAGCACGACTACATAATGAGACGCCTAAACTGGCGACCGCTGAGGGCAGCGACTACGTTCTCAGAATCAGGGCAGACTGGGCGGGCAACTGACCAGCAAATGAGAGGACTTGTATTATATAGCGCGGACCATTCGGCTGCGGATACCTGAGAGCGTGCTCATCCTGAGCGCCTCAGCCAAGTGGTGCTGCTGTCTGACTCAACACTGATGGCTGGCGATTGAGCCGGGGTACCCTTTACGGCGGCGTCAAAAATGCCAAATAGTCTGCCAAGCTAGGCGATTGTACGAACTCAATTGGCACGGGCAGCCTGCTGTTATTAGTCACCGGCAGACGCCGCACGCCAAACTGCGGGTTGTGATAAAGCGTGAGCGTGCGACCGTAGGCATTTGCCAGCTTGACCTGAAGCGGTGTCGTAAAAAAGGGCTGACTGCCGATCAGTTCCCGCAGCGACATTAAATCTGGTTTCTGAAGCGCAGTCGTAACCCGCTGGATCTCGCGAGTCGCCTCGGCTTGCATGACGGACTGTGGCGTCGGGGCAGCGTCTGGCTCCATGAGGGGTTGCAGCGTTTTTTGCAACGCCTGACCATCTTGAAACGGCCAGGTGACCAAGTAGGCGATCGCCGTCAGGGTCAAGATATCTTCAACCACAAAGGTGAATTGGGTGTGCCGATGGGTGAGTTCAACATTGGGCGGGCGCGATAAGACGTCACTGACTTGTCCAAGGCGCTCAAAGATCGTGGCGATAGCGGCCTGGGCGGCTAAGGTCATGACCTGATCGACGATGACTGTGACCTGGGGTGGGCGCTGATTTAAGAATGTATGCAAGTCAGCTTCGGTATTGAAATAGCGCCGCTGAGATTGATCGCCGAGAGGGCTCAGGTCGACCCACTCGCAAATGATTTCTGTCGTTTGAATGTCATAGGCGATCGCGCCGTGCATCTGGGCTCCGGTCAGGGTTGCCCCGGAGAGATCAGACCCCACACAGCGCAGCCCTCGCAGGTTCGTGCGGGTTAAATCTGCATGCACTAGAGTTGTGTTGGCCAGTGTGGCCCCTTCCAGCTGGGCTCCACCGAGGTCCGCGCCACTCAGCTTGGCATCGGTGAGATCAGCTTCCTGCAGATTAGCGCCACTGAGGTTGGCCCATCGCAGGTTTGCCCCCCGCAGGTTGGCTCCGCTGAGATCGGCGGTGCGTAGGTTGGCATGCCGCAGTTCGGCCATCATCAGCGCGGCTCCGCTGAGTGTAGCCCCTTCTAAGTTGGCCGAGTTGGCCTGAACGTTACTTAGATTTGCGCCTAAAAAGTTACTGTGTCGGCCACTGCAGCGAATCAGAATTGCACCGTTGAGATTAGCCCACCGCAGCCGCACCTCCCGCAGATCAGCCTCTTGTAAATTTGCGCCGGTCAGATTGGCATTACTCAAATCCGCCCGCAATAGTTCTGACCGCACGAGTGATGCCTGTGATAGATCGGCACCGACCAGCACTGCTCGAATCAGGTTGGTTACATTGAGCTGAGCCCGCTGCAGCTGAGCCTGACTCAAGTTGGCGCCGCTGAGACGACTCACATTGAGAATGGCCTGGCGGAGGTCGCTATGGCTCAGATTCGTCGTGCTGAAGTTGACAATACTGAGGTCAGCCCCGCGCAAAATGATGTGGGGCAGCTTAGCGCCAGAAAGGCTACATTCATTGAGCTTGATGCCGGAAAAGTCGCGCTCTCCTTGGGCATATCGTTGCAGGAGTTGGGCTCCAGCATCAGAGGGAAGTAATAGAGTCATCGGCAACGTGACAAAGAGGCAACAGGAACGACAATAACTGGAAGATTGGGCAGACGGCCCGCAGGGCAACAACTCAGTATATCGAGGCTCGCCGCTACTGATTGCCGATGGGGCGCAAGATAGAACAATTGCCCTACTCCGTTGGGGGGCGCTCCGCTTCAGCTCCTCCTGCGCGCCGATCGCCTGAGGGGATGTCGGGGAGAGTGGCGGTGGGGTAGCTCATGCCAGCTACCCTAAACTTAGAGCCACGGTCAGGGTAATGATCCCAGCCACCTCTATTGGGGTGGGTGAGCGCCCGAGCTGGGCCACCGCCCTCACGACATGCCTAGCACCTGCTGCGGCCTGCCCAAAATTGGGCGTCAGCTTTGCTCTGTCCGTTCCTCAGGAGCCGCTCCTAGCTCCAGCGGCAAGGCATTGCCGCAGACCATTGCTTAGGCTGCCCCAGGATCGAGTCATCGATGAAGGGCTGCAATGATCCGTTATGCGACGGGCTGACCTGCAGCCTGGCTGCGGACTGAGGAGTTGCCTACAGGCAGTTTGCCCTGCTGAGGGTGACTGTTGTTATGTGGCCAGTGCCCTTTTTAAACGCCAGGATCCCGGTCGATCGCGGGCCATGAAAATCGGTCTCAAAGCGGGGTGTCGCTGCGCTCATTGCCCCGTCATCAGGTACGGTTTGGGTCAGACATCTCCTCAACTTTCACAGCAAGGGCACTATGAAGATTGGCATTGTGGGTCTCGGCCTGATTGGTGGTTCCCTGGGACTCGACTTTAGGCGCTTAGGTCATCAGGTGCTGGGCGTGGCCCGACGAGCTGCGACTGGCGATGCGGCGATCGCCTGCGGGGCGGTAGACCAAGCCTCTACCGATCTGCAAAGCTTGCAGGCCGCCGACATTGTGTTTCTCTGTACGCCGATTCACGTGATCGAAGCGATCACGATTGACTTGGTACCGCATCTGTCGCCTCAGACGATCTTGACGGATGTGGGTTCGGTGAAAGGCGCGATCGTCGATGCTGTGACGCCCCACTGGCCGAACTTTGTGGGCGGGCATCCCATGGCCGGTAAAACCGAAGTGGGCATTGCCGTGGCCGAACCGCACCTGTTTGCCCAGCGGGCTTACGTGATTACGCCGGTGGCAGCGACCCCAACCACTGCTGTGGCAGTCTTGATGGAACTCGCTACGGCCCTGCAGGCTCAGGTCTTAACCTGTACGCCTGCCCAGCATGACCGCGCTGTCGCCTGGATCTCGCATCTACCAGTGATGATTAGCGGCAGCCTCATTCAGGCTTGCCTGCATGAGCCCGATGCCCACATCCGACAGTTGGCCGAAAGTTTGGCCAGCTCTGGCTTTTGCGATACTAGTCGAGTGGGGGGAGGGCACCCCGAGCTGGGGCTCATGATGGCCCGCTACAACCGCGATGAAGTGTTGCGATCGCTGCAGGCCTATCAGCAAGAAATTCAACAGTTGACGACGTTAGTGGCGACTGATCAATGGGCGGCGCTCGCGGCGCGCCTCACCGAAAATCACCAGGCGCGATCGCGCTTTATTCAATCAACACCGGGGCCTGATACAGCAGCGCCGTAAAGGTCACCGTGGCTCCCAACCCTTCGCCCATGCTGATGAACTGCACGACGCCCCCCATCGCTTCAATCAGCCGTTGCGAAATGGCCAAGCCGAGGCCGGTGCCGCCATACTGCCGCGTCCGTTCGCCATCGACTTGGCTAAAGGTTTGAAACAGCCGATCTTGCTTCTCCAGGGAGACGCCAATGCCCGTGTCGGCAACGCTGACCTTGACGGTGCCGGGCCACTCTTGTCCCTGAAATTCGACTTTCTGCGATTTGATTTCGGCACTGATGGTGATGCTGCCTTCATGGGTGAATTTGATCGCGTTGCCCACCAAATTCAACATCACTTGCAGCAACCGCTGATAGTTACCGTTGATGACAATCTGGTCGTGCGTTGAGGGTTGATTCATCTCAAACTGCAGCTGTTTGCGCTCGGCCTGGGGGCGCGTGAAGTTCTCAACGTCCGCAAATAGCTCGCTCAGGTTGAGTGGCGACATGTCGATCTGCATCTTGCCCGCTTCAATCTTGGCAATGTCTAAGACATCGTTGATCAAGTTGAGCAGGTGCAGGGCCGACTTATGGGCCTCTTGCAAAAACTCATCTTGCTCTGCCGAGTCGTCGGCCATGCCGTCCAAAATCAAGCGCAAAAAGCCAATCATGCCGTTCAGCGGGGTGCGCAGCTCATGCGAGGTGTTCGCCAAAAATTCACTCTTCAGCCGCGAGGCCGCTTCGGCCTGCTGGCGGGCTTCTTCCAATTCGCTGTGCTTTTGGCGGAGCCGTTGGTTGGCAGCTTGCAGCTCGTCTGCCAGCCCTTGGGCATCGCGAAATAGATGGCCATGGGCGATCGCGGTGCCAACCTGATCGGCCATCGTCTGCAGCAGTGAGTGATCTAACCCGGCCCAGCCCTCCACCGTGGCGGCCTTAAGTACGATCAGGCCGTTAGGCTCGCGCTGATGCCGCGTGACGACGACCAGGTACTCGTCTCGCTCCGCAAGTTGAGCTGAGTCAGCTGCCGTCGCTGTGGTTAAAGATGGCACGCTCACCGGCAAGGGCGATCGCAGGGCATGGTGCAAGCTGGCATAATCCTTGAGCAATAGCTCGGCCGCCAGCGGCAGCGGCGCCTCGGGCGACGTGATCGCTTTCACTGAGGCGGCGGGACTGTGGGGCACATATTCGCAAAAGATCCCCCAGTCGACTGGCAAAATGGCCGACAGTTCTTCCAGGGTTTGCTGCCAAATCGTTTCTAGATCGAGCGTCCGGCGAATCTTCCAGGTGAGCTGCGTCAGCTGTCTGGCGATCGGGTGCGGCGCAGTCGCAACGGGGGCGGTCGCGGCACTCACCGCCACCACCGTCATTGCCCCTACCCATTGCTCGCCCGCCGGGGTCGCCGGGAGCGGACTCAGCTGACCACGCCCCTGTAGCTGCAACGTTCCCAGCTGTAGCTGCCACGGCTGTGATGCCTGCCACGGCTGATCTGTGGGTAGGGGTTGCGGCAGGGGTGGGGTAATCATCAGGGCACTGAGAGACTGCCCGACCCACGGTGACAGATCCAGCGCATAACGCTTAGCCCCCACCCACTGGAGGCTCAGTAACCGACTGGCCGCGTCGACCACAAATAATAGTGGCGGCTCAGGCACCACCATTGCGGCAGCTGCCGAAGGGGCCGGAGCCGCTGCCTCAGCATTGCTGGGAGAGGACATTGTGGAAGTAGAGCGGGGGAGTGGAGACATGCTGTAGAACCGGGGCTTTAATCTATGCGCACAAAAACAGAAGGGCACGTCCTCAGAGCGGACTGAGGAGGTTGGCCAGTTAATCTTGTCACCGTTTGCTGTCAACTGCCCGAGAGCACAGATGCACGCCGCGCTGGGGTTCGCGTCGCGCTGCGCGATCGCCCAAACCTGACTGTTAAAACTTAGCCTAGGGTACCCACATGCCGCCAACTCACCACCACAATTGACGCGCCTCAGAGTGCCGCTGCACTGTCCGACAGTGACCGTCAGGTCGGGATCAGCCAGTCATTGTGGGATGATCCCGGAGTCTTCGGGTTAAATCAGATTAAACTTAAGTAACAGACTTTCTCGAAAGTGCTCGATTTATGACTGACGTACCCGTCTCCCGCATTCGCAATTTTTGCATTATTGCCCACATCGACCATGGCAAATCGACCCTGGCCGATCGCCTGTTGCATAAAACCGGCACCGTGAGCGATCGCGATATGAAAGATCAGGTGCTCGACACCATGGATCTGGAGCGCGAGCGGGGCATCACCATCAAGCTGCAGGCCGCGCGGATGAACTACACCGCCGAGGATGGCAGCGACTATGTGCTCAACCTGATTGACACGCCTGGTCACGTTGACTTTTCTTACGAGGTATCGCGATCTCTGGCCGCCTGTGAAGGGGCGCTGCTGGTCGTAGATGCGTCTCAAGGGGTAGAAGCGCAGACCTTAGCGAATGTCTATCTGGCGCTGGAGCATGATCTGGAGATCATTCCGGTACTCAACAAAATTGACCTGCCCGGTGCTGACCCCGATCGCATCAAGCAAGAAATTGAAGACATCATCGGGTTGGACTGCAGCAACGCAATTTTGGCGTCGGCCAAAGCCGGCGTGGGCATTGACGAAATCTTGGAAGCGATCGTTTTAACCGTGCCGCCGCCCCAAGAAACGATTGAAAAACCGCTCCGCGCCCTGATTTTTGACAGCTACTACGACCCCTATCGCGGGGTTATCGTTTACTTCCGCATTATGGATGGCACCTTGAGCAAGGGTGACACCGTGCGGCTGATGGCGTCCAAGAAGGAGTTTGCTGTCGATGACCTCGGTGTGCTGTCGCCGGTGCAAGTGCCGGTTGCCGGTCTTCATGCCGGTGAAGTGGGCTATTTGTCGGGGGCGATCAAATCGGTGGAAGATGCCCGCGTGGGCGATACGATTACCCTCGCTAAAGCCTCCGCCGAGAGCCCGCTACCCGGCTATGTCGAAGCGAAACCAATGGTCTTTTGTGGGCTGTTTCCCACCGATTCTGACCAGTATGAAGACCTGCGCGACGCGTTAGAAAAGCTGCGACTCAGCGACGCCGCGCTGCAGTATGAGCCCGAAACCTCTAGCGCCATGGGCTTTGGCTTTCGCTGCGGCTTTTTGGGCCTGCTGCATATGGAAATCGTGCAGGAGCGCCTAGAGCGAGAATACAATCTCGACCTGATTACCACGGCCCCATCGGTGATTTACCAGGTCACCCTGCTCGCCGGCACCATGGTTGAAATTGACCACCCCCGTACGCTGCCCTAGCCCCAGGAGCGCGAATCGATCGCGGAGCCCTATGTGCGGGTCGAGATGCTGACGCCAGAAGATTATGTCGGGGCGCTGATGGAACTCTGCCAGAGTCGGCGCGGCGAGTTCAAAGATATGAAGTATCTGGCCCAGTCGCGGACGGCGCTGATCTATGAGCTGCCCCTAGCAGAAGTAGTAACGGACTTTTTTGACCAGCTGAAGTCGCGCTCTAAGGGCTACGCCAGCATGGAGTACCACCTGATCGACTATCGCACCAACAATCTGGTACGGCTGGATATCTTGATCAACGGCGAACCCGCCGACCCCTTGGCCAATATCGTCCACCGCGATAAGGCTTACTACGTGGGCAAGGCCCTGGTCGAAAAGCTGAAGGAACTCATCCCTCGCCATCAGTTCCGCATTCCCCTGCAGGCTTCGATTGGCAGTCGCGTCGTCGCCAGTGAGAGCATCCCCGCCCTACGCAAAGACGTGTTGTCGAAGTGCTACGGCGGCGACATCTCGCGGAAGAAAAAGCTGTTGCAAAAGCAGGCGAAGGGTAAGAAGCGCCTGAAGGCG
>CALCPB010000499.1 GCA_937897665.1 uncultured Halomicronema sp.
ACAAGCATTTGAGCCTGTGGCACCCCGACCATACTCAACCTTCTGAAGAAACGTGTGTAACAGCCCAGCCAGAGAGCGATAGAGCCCTTTTTGAAGTACCAAAACCGCCTGTATCAGCCCCACTGTCCTTAGTGCCTGATCCGCCCAAACCCTTGTCAGAGGGTTTGTTACACACTAAAGAGAGAGCTATGAAGTGTAGAGCTGCTCTTCTTCAGATTCAGAAAAATCCTCTAAAGAGGGGGGTGCGGGGGGAGGAAAAGCGT
The DNA here is from genome assembly GCA_937897665.1 of uncultured Halomicronema sp. Classification (GTDB taxonomy): domain Bacteria; phylum Cyanobacteriota; class Cyanobacteriia; order Phormidesmidales; family Phormidesmidaceae; genus Halomicronema. The sequence goes on from CALCPB010000499.1 coordinate 264, forward strand.
TTTCCACAGTCTGCTAATCCTGATGGGTTGAGTAATGATCAGCACTACCGGCCACTGCCGCCTCCGTCATCCAAAGCATCTCCAGAGGAGTGGGAGCGCTATCGCAATCAAGATTCCCTGCGGCGGTGCCTCTTCCGCTTAAGGTGGGGACACCCGCAGCTGGCCCAATTCATTGCTGAGCAGTTTGAAGGCAGACGATTCTCCCAACTTCTGCCGGATGAGATGACATTGCTGGTCTATCGAATGCAAATCCGGTTGATGGAGGGGCTATCAGAGCAATGATGATGTGCACTGCTTTACTAAGTACATGGACGTAATTAAACGTAGCTCTGAGCTCCTGAAAGCTTTGCGGCACAGTCATTGGAATGTTATCTAATTCTGTCCACCTACTTATTTTCTGCGATCAGCTTTCAATGCTTGGCGGCGGAGCCGTGGTGGTAGCTGGGGTCTATCCTCGCTTTTGCTCGCTACGACCTCCAGCTCCCTTGATTGAGAATGGTTGCCCGCCGCGCAACTATTCCACGCCAGCATTAGGGGCAGAGCCGCAGATTTTTGATCGAAGAATTACCTGAGCGTGATTCGCTCTGAAATTTAGGCCAATACTGGTTCAAAGCGTCTATCGAGCCGATTTTGCTAGATAAGGTCAGCTAATGATGGGGGCGTTTTGGGGCGCTCATGAAACAGCAATTGTGAAGAGCGGTTTTGTACAGCCAGATGAGGCTCAAATGAACGTACCGAACTGAAGAAATTGACTAAATCAAAGCCTGAAATAACTGTTACATAAGCCTTTCAGGAGATGTGGCCCATTTTTACACGAATCGGTGCCATATCCGGTAAACAAAGGTCTACTCACTATTTAAGGCCAAGGTGACATCCATGGTAGATAGAGTTGCAGGACAGTCCAGAAGTTAGTATTTGCGGGATTTGCTAAATTTGGCATGTGTAGCTCATAGATGGCGTCGGCAAACATATGAAGGTTGGCATTGACTTCGCGGACTTTCCCTTCAGACTGAATGCAAATATGGCTATGAATATTACCTAACTGCTTAAGGAAATCCGATGGATGTAGCTGATGCTTGTCAGGATATCGCTTACAAAATCGCTGCCAGATGTGCTCTTGCAGCCAGTGATTTAGCCCTCCATGGGCATGATTAGAAAATTCTTGAGTAATATAAGGTTGATCTTTTCGGCGAAGCGATTGCATGTACCCTAAAGGCACTCCGGTAGGACAGATAATCGCTTTTTTCCGTCGATGACCGTCATAGTCTTGCCAGCCTGACATAGTCAAGGCAATCAGCCATCTCGTCACTTCCCCAAAGACTTTGCCAATAATTTCTTCGATTAGTGCAAACTCAGAGGATTGATGACTACTCATCAAAATAGACAACAACTCATCAGTTGATCTGGCTGTCTTAAGATCTTTTTTAACAGGCAAAAAATTACCAGGTAAAGCCTGTAACAATTTTCCCTTTAAAACCAGTAAGAACGCATCAGTCTTAGCCGCACGCCAAGTGTTCAAGGTCACATCTCGCTCTAGCCATTGCATGAGATCGAAAAATCGACAGGGACGATTTTGCATATCAACGTACGCTGCTAAGTCGTACATCATTTCTGGTGAAAGCTCGCGATCATGCAGTCCGGGATTAAATGGGTTGGCATTCATCAAAGGGACGAGTTCGCTGACATACTGAGCGCGCATTCGCTGCTGTGAATCGCTTACAGATTCTTTGACTTCTGATAATGTTGATTTCTGTAAATCAATGAACGATCTCAATTTAGATAGGCTGGCTTCATCCTGTCTAACTTTGACTGCATAGAGAGACCTCAGATCTGTTGGCAGACCCGAGCACTTATTCTCTTCCGTACTTTTCTGATTCTTGAAAGGAGACAACCTAAACCTGAGGGCTGATAGTGTATATGCGTCTCTCACTTCTCGGGGTTCAGCAGTCTTTGTGATACATGCGATCGGAGCGGGCTCATCACCATATGGACAAGTGTGATCTGCCTTCTTGATGTCAGAGCACAAATGTCTGGATATCGTGTAGTAATCTTCAAATTCGGGAAGGTTATTGTTATCTAATACTAATTTCCACGAGTATGGTGGGGATTCTGTCAGGACAATTTCTTTCTGAAGAATCGCTGCCCATAGGTCGTCACTAAATTGATGTGATTCAGACGTTTGTTGACAGGCCGTATGCGAATGAGTCGATAATCTTCTCTCAAACAGAAGGGGAAAATTTGAGTCAGTATGTAGTGCCATATATGAAATGTGGATTAACCAAATAGCATCCTCTGAATCAGTACAAATGAACTTTCTAGGTGTTCAAAATTGCAAGCTCGGACTATTTTGATCGGGAATCGGAGACTGGTTTGTATGCTGCGTGCATAGCCTCAACAACTACTTTAGGCAACTTTCGAATGTCATCCCAGTTTCCAAAGAAATCAAGACCCATGTGCAAAAGTGTGCTTCAAAGCTAAACCTCCGGGAAAATTTCAGGAATCTTCCCAAAGTTATGAGTTGAGAAAATGATGGGTCGGAGAATATTAGCTACGTGACTGTTGATCTGAAACAGCTCCCAAAGAGGTTAGCATTGATTGCTGTGCTTGGCTTAAACCGTACACATCTGTGATATTCATCCCTTTACACAGGCTGTCTGGCTTGAGTTCATTAATCTTGTTACCGGTCTTAATCTCCCAAAGCTGAACGATGCCAGATTCGCCGCCACTGGCTAAAGCTCTCCCATTGGGGCTGAATGCCAGTGACAACATAGGGCCAGAGTGGCTGCTAATTGCTTGAGCACATTTGCCAGTTGCGATGTCCCAGAGCTTAGTCGCTCCATCCATGCTGCCACTGGCTAGAAGTTGTCCGTCCGGGCTAAAGACGATCGACCTGATTTGTCCCTTATGTTCTTCTGCTGGGAATATTTTGTCTTTGTTTTTGAGGGTTTTCAGGCATTTCCCCGTCTGGACGTCCCAAAGTTTTACGGTTTCGTCGTCGCTTCCGCTGGCGAGGATCTCGCCGTCAGGGGCGAAGGCCACTGATGTTACTTGATGGGTATGTCCCTGAAGGGTTTTCAGGCACTTTCCCGTGGTAGAGTCCCAGAGCTTGATGCTGCGATCGGCACTACCGCTGGCAATCACTGAACTGGTAGGGCTCCAAGCTACTGACCATACAAATTGTTCGTGTCCTAATAAAGTTCTGAGGTGCTTCCCGGTGGGCACATCCCAGAGCATGACGGTTTCATCTAAACTGCCACTGGCCAAGGTCTGGTCGTCGTCGCAAAGGGCAACAGACAAGAAACAATCAATCTAGTTTTCCAATGTTTGCAGGCAAACACCTGAGCGTACATTCCAAAGCATGATAGATTTGTCATCGCTGCCACTGGCTAGGAGCTGACCCTCTTTAGATAAGGCGATCGCTCTTACGCGACCTCGATGTCCTTGCAAAGAGCGTTGGGGTTGTTGCGAGGGCACATCCCAGGATTGAATTCGATAATCATCGCTACCCGCAAATAGGGCTTGGCCATCGGGACTAAATGCCAGGGACCACAGCCCTCGACTATTACCCCACAGAGTTGTGAGACATTCTCCAGTCTGGACGTTCCAAAATTTGACCGTTCTGTCATCACTCCCGCTAGCCAAGATTTTCTGATCGGGGCTAAATGCCACTGACCAAACGCGCGTGGCGTGAGCCTCGATCGTTCTGACACATTGACCAGTCTGGGCATGCCACAACTGAATCGTCTTATCGTTGCTGCCGCTGGCAATCAAGTCTCCCTGAGGACTAAAGCTCACCGAACGTACCCAATCACTGTGACCCTTGAAAGTTTTCGTGTGCTGCCCAGTCTCAATATTCCAGAGTTTGACCGTTCTGCCAGAGCTGCCACTGGCCAGAGTTTTGCCATCTGACGCAAATGCTAAGGACTGAATGCTTTCATCCCCACTGGTAAAACTCTGAAGACACCGACCTTCGCTAAGATTCCACAGCCGAATGGCACCATCATTACTGCCGCCAGCCACTATTTCGCCATGGGCGTCTCGACCAAAAGCGACAGCCCCAACCCAGGTTTTGTGACCCTCTAACTTTTGAATGCAGTCGCCAGTGCTGGTATCCCAAAGTTTGACAGCCTCTTCATCTCCGCCACTGGCCAAGATCTGGTGCTCTAAGCTGAAGGCAACTGAATAAACGCGACTGCCATGATCTAGAGATTTGACTAATGTACTGGTTGCAACGTCCCACAGCTTGATGGTTTTATCATGACTGCCTGTAGCCAGGGTGGTGCCCTCAGCATCAAACGCCACTGCTCGAATCCAGTCAGTATGCCCCTTTTGCTGCCAAATCTGCTCTTCCTTGGCCACATCCCACAGAGTAATTTCTCCCGTTGCATCCACGATGGCTAGCTTATGTCCATCTGGACTGAAGGCAACTGAGAGGTCTCCCCCCCATCTTTGAGGAAAGATGCAATCGATTAGATGAGTCCCCGTGAAATTGACATCCCTCAAGCTAGCGTCGGTGAAATCAGCCCCTTTGATCACGCGATGGCTCAGATCCTGGCCTTCAATGGCTGCGGGGGAAACCTTGAGCAGCAGGGTAATGATATTGCCTGATAGGTAATCAGCTTCAGTGCGGGCGGCCGCTTGCGTAGATATGAGAATGTCCATCAATACCTTTTCTGTTGCAGCACTATTGGAGCGAAGCATCGGCAACATGAAGTCAAGGATAGCCTTCGAGAGAGGGGCTTGGCCTAGCGTATTTCTCAGATGTGACTCTGGTTGCTGCGGGACAAAAGTTTCGAGGGGGGCGATGGGAATCACTCTGTCAGTGCGATCGACCTCACGACGAAAATACGTAGACCATTGGTATGTTTCAGGTAATTTAGTGTCATCAACATGGGATTGTTGTTG
>CALCPB010000500.1 GCA_937897665.1 uncultured Halomicronema sp.
CGGTGCGGCGGTGACGGTCTTCAGCCTACGCTGTTTCCAGTTCCTCAGGAATCAGCAGCTTCTCGCCCGTACCGAGACGGTAAAAACTGATAAGGGTCTCTTCTACAGCGAGCCGTAGCTGAAGTTGTTGACTGATGCCATTCGCGATCGCCACATACTCTTCACCCTGCAAGCGATAGCCTTCGAGCTTGTCGGCAATCCACTCGCCTTTGGGGTCAAACAGCCAATATTCTTGCACTTCTAGCTGAGCATAGAGGGTCTTTTTGAAAGACTGATCTTGCTCTTGAGTGCCTTGAGAAGTCATTTCAAATACGACAGCGGGAGTTTGACCTTCCTCCCAAATCTTGTAGTTATCGCGCCCCCCGGGCTCGACATCAAAAATCACCATCACATCGGGCGCGACTCGCAGCTTCGGAAATCCCTGGGCATAGTAGAGAAATTGGTTACTGAGCACCGTGGCTCGTTGCCCTGCCAAATACTGGCGTAGCACTTCCAGCGTAATCAGCATGGCGTAAAGATGGACAAAGGTCTCGGCCACAGGCTCACCATCTGAGGCGGGGTAGAGAGAACTGGAGACCTGGGAAGATAAAGCCGTCATGGTCATCCCTCATGCGCATACCTTAGTGTAGTCTTCTTAAACTTCACTAACCTGTCCCAACGACCATGCCAGGTAACTTAGCTGGCATGGCCACAACCAACGTTACCCAAACCTTAGACCGATACTCGGAGCGAAGCAAAGGTTTGCGCAATTCGCTCAAAAGCCTTGAGATAACGCATGAATATGCTCATGCCGATCACTATCAAGCGTTGGGAAAAAGACTCTAAGCGTGCATCAGTCACAATCATCGGCACTGAGCGAAAGGGAAAAAGCAGATCTCCCACTAATCCGCCGTAGAAGCGCCAAGGTGTATATACCCCGTCGTTAGGCAACGTGCTGGTTTCATGGATCAAATTGCAATGCCCCTTCACTACCCGCCTGAGCTTTTTGTGTAGCTCCTGGATGCTGCTGCGAGCAGGATGATTGATGCAAACTTCGGGCGCATAAACCATAGCGTATCCGGCAGCATAAACCTTTTGGCCCCAATGCAAATCGCCTCCAGATTTCAGCTCTGAATCAAATCTTCCGACATCATCGATCACCGTGCGGTAAGTAAATACATTAGCCGTCGCGCCATAGTGATCTTGCTCAAGAAACCGCTTTTGAGGAAAGGCAAAGAGCTGCTCGTATAGTTCACAAGGGTTAGGAGCGTCAGGGTTACGATAGAAGAGACGAATATTACCGGCTACCAAACCGCAATTGGGCGTCGCAACCAGTCGAGCCCCACCTTTTTCCAGCCAGTCCGACTCAGGGATACAGTCAGCATCTGTGAATGCGATGATTTCGCCGCTGGCAATGTCAAGACCCGCATTTCTAGCGGAGTAAGAACCAGGCTTAGGTTCAACGACCAAAATAGCTTTTGAGAATCGCGCAATCAACGGCTCTAAGTTATCATTGACGTTGTTATTAACAACAATGACCTCATAGTTTTGGCTAGCTAATGTTTGATGCTCTAGCGCCTTTAGGCATAGCTCAAGCTGTTCCGCATCACAATAAGTCGGTACAATAACAGAAAACTTCATAGGATTAGCACTCATCGGATCAATAGAAACGGCAGGCATGTCCATGTCTCACTTTAGCTCGGCAAAATAATATTTAAATTTCCCTCTGCGCAAGAAATTCCATGAAGCGGTGCTTCTATAGTCTCAACTTGGCGATCGCAGTTTTCACGAGCCTGAGAAATCCCCTTAATGCTTTTTTCAGCAGGAGTCTCAGTCTCAAGCAGCTGCTTTCCGTATGAGAGAAACATGCTGACAGGCTAGTTTTCCTCAATAATGGACACCTCAATGATTGCTTTAGGGCCACTTAATATAAATAGCTAATATCCAGTATTATTACTGAGTTACATGAGAGCAGTTTTACTATTTCTTCATGACATAGAGAGATCACATGAAGAAACAGTAAAGCCAGTGTTCTAATAATAAAAAATGTTTGACACTGACTTCAAGTGCAACTGGGTGCAATCACTTACGTTTACTTGAAGCTAAGGTATAGACAACGAAGACATTTAGCTTGCCAAGAAAACAGATCGCTAGATGGCTCTATGACTTCGTAAGTATCCAAAAAATTGATTTTTGTGGAGTTAGCCCCTAGGAGCTGACTGCAGAGATGTCATCAACAAGACTTGTGGGTGCTCGATTTTTTCGAGCATTTTTACGTCAAAAACAGTGCTTTAGACGACAGATCGATTGCTTTTTGTTGACAATATTCCCATTGAATTAGCTTTGTCGAGGGTTTTTATATCTTCGTTCAAGCAAGAAAATCAGCTCATTCTTTTTCGCGAATATCTGCCTATATTGCTCGAAAGTATATAGAGTCGTACCGAATTCTTCGATTCTTGAACAGTTATCTAAAAATATTCCGATTTTTGAAAGCTTTCTGCACAGGTGTTTTCATATATTTTTCGATTTTTAGCATACTTAAGAAAGGAGCGTTTAAATGAAGCCATTAGAACAGTCAACCTCCAGAAATCGACAGTATTTAGCCTTTCGTCGAGCGGTCTTGACATCACAGGCTCGTCAAATTGTTGGCGAACCTTCAACAAGCAGCGTTATTGAATTCCTGCGATTGCCTTTGCAGCGTCTACCTCAACCAGAAACTGTCAAGGTGTTGCTAGACCGTTGTTTAAGGCGCTCTGCCAATCGTATCTATTTCGTCAACGCTCATACGGTTGTGATGAGTAGAAAAGAGCCTGCCCTAGAAGAAACTCTCAACAGAGGTGACTTACTGCTTCCTGATGGGAGTGGTGTGCTGTGGAGTAGTCGTTTGCTGGGCAAGCCAATCAAGTTCAACTTAAATGGCACTGACTTGATCCCGGCCTTGTGTAAGGCGGGCGCGCCCAAAGGTCTTTCGGTCTATCTGTTGGGCGCTAAACCGAGTGTTGCGGATGATGTTGCTCAAAGTCTGACGCAAACGCATCCCGGTCTTACCATTGCTGGGATACAGCATGGATACTTCGAAGAGCAAGACCTGGAGGCTGTTTTAGACGATATCAGGCAAGCTAAACCTCATGTTGTGTTAGTTGCTATGGGCGTTCCTCTTCAAGAGTTTTGGATTGATCAGCACGCCAAGCACTTACCGGGGATTACTCTGATCGGTGTGGGTGGACTGTTCGATTTTCTTGCCCAGCGAGTGGTTCGAGCGCCTTATCCGGTTCGCCGTCTAGGTTTAGAGTGGTGCTGGAGACTCATGATGGAACCCAGTCGATTAGGGCATCGATACACTGTGGGCATTGTTGCGTTTATATACATCGTCCTTCAGGATTCTTTGTTCGCCTTCAAAAGGAAGCAGAATATTGCGACCCAGCAATGATGCGGAAGATGGCTCAGCCACAAATAGCCAGAAGTTGGCTGTTGGTGACTGAGCCAATCTCTATAGCCGTTTGGCAGCTATCAGGGTCATCGGAGTTGAGAGTTCAACGAAGCGTGATTGATTCAGCAGTCAGATCGCCAAACTGCTTGCGGTAGCAGGCTAGTTCGGCTTCAAGTTCGGTGCGGCGTTGACGTTCGGTCTCTAGCTCAGTCGTCGATGCTGACAACGCCGTTGCGAGTTCTGCAGGAATCAGTAGCTTTTCGCCTGTATCGAGGCGGTAGAAGCTGATGCGCATATCTTCTCCAACAAGCCGCAGACGGATGCCATCCGCGATCGCCACAGAGTCTTCACCCGGTAAACAGTGCTCTGCAATAACCCACTCATCTTTGAGGTCAAACGGCCCATATTCCTATACTTCAAGCTGAGCATAGAGCGTTTTTTGAAGGACTTATCCTACTCTTGGGTGCCTTGAGACGTCATTTCAAACACGACAGCAGGAGTTTGGCCTTCTTCCCAAAGCTTGCAGTTGTCATGCCCTCCTGGCTCAACATCAAAAATCACCATCATATCGGAAGCCACTCGCAGCTTAGGAAATCCCTACGCACAGTAGAGAAATTGGCTGCTGAGT
>CALCPB010000501.1 GCA_937897665.1 uncultured Halomicronema sp.
TCACCCCAAAGAGCGATCGGCGATTTTGGGGGCGTTCTACCGAGGCGAAAATGTGGCCCCGGTGCCGGCAGCGGTTTAGGATTAGCCGTGGTGAAAACCTGTGTGGAACTGCATGGGGGCACCTTGGCGATCGCCAGCCAACCCAACCAGGGAACATGCGTCTCGGTGCGATTGCCTGGTGTTGATTAGGGCGAAAGGATGGAAGGGCTAGGGCGCTGAAGGGATAGGGAGCAGGGGAGCGGCGGGGCGGCGGAGCAGGGGAGCGAAATCTGTGGCAATGGCTGTGAGAATTAGGCTGAATTCTATTGTTTGATTGTGACCTTCTAGCGATCGCAATTCCGAACTCCAAATTCCGGTTCGTACGTCTCACTTCCAACCCGACTCTTGGCTCCCCCCATCAACCACAAGCGCATAATACGACCCTAACGCCTGCCCCTAAACAGTCATCAACCGATAGCCCAACCCATGCACTGTTTCAATAAAATTTCGGGGGGCTCCGGCTTTACGCAATTTTTGTCGCACTGCTTTGAGGTGAGCCTTGACGGTATCTTCTCCCGGCGGATCCGTCATTTGCCAAAGCGATTCCAAAATGAAGTAGCGGCTCAACACTCGCCGTCCGTGGCGGATGAGTAGATCAAGCAGGGCAAACTCTTTGGGCGTCAGCCGCAGGGGTGTTTCCTGATAGGTCGCTTCGTATGTGGTGGGGTTGAGGCGTAAGGCTCCCCATGTCAAGAAGGGACTGGTGCTGGTTTGACCCCGTCTCAGCAAGGCGCGAATCTGGGCAATCAACTCCGCCAGGTCAAAGGGTTTGACCATATAGGCATCGGCACCAGCCTCTAAACCCGCGACTTTGTCTTGGCTGGTGTCACGTGCCGTCAGCATGAGAACGTGTGAGTTAATGCTGTGCGATCGCAGGCGTTGGCAGAGTGTAAGCCCATCGATGCGCGGCAACGTGATATCCATCAACATCAAGTCGTAGGACAGCAGATTGATGTTTTGCCAGGCCGTTTCGCCATCGCTCGCCACATCTACGGTGTATTGCAGCGCTTCTAAAGCTTCTGATAGTGAGTCCGATAAATGGCGATCGTCTTCAACGAGTAAGATCCGCACGACTGACAGTCTCCCGGCATCGGTTGGCGACCGTAGAAAGTCCTGAATAATGTCGGTATCATGCGGTGTTTGCGTCCGAGACGATGTAACTCAAGCTACAGATTGGGGAGCGGCAGCTTTAGCGCGCGATCGCCGGGGCCGCGATCGCGCTCTAAATCTGCCGCCTCGTCGTGTAAATCTGCCTGATGTCGTTGTGGCGGAGCAGGCTCCCCCCGCCTCCAAAGCTGAAATGGCGGCGATCGCGGCGCTACCTAAGGTGCAGTCCACCCGTTTACTCGGTACTTTGCGCCAAGCCGAGGAATATGGTGCCGCCGTAGCAGAGCAGATTCAGCCTTTTCTAGCTGCGGAGACCCCATCTCAAGGAAAATGAGAGAACCATTACTGGTGCCTACGATGAAGGTTGACGATTCGTGAGCCTTAGGGGCTGCTGCCTTGGGCTGGTGGACCGATTCCGGCTGCGATCGCGCTGCCGACTCGAATCTTCGTACCCATATCCACGCCCTGTATAGCAACCTCACACAAGCTTGATGGCAGGGGTTTTCATTCGAGCATCCACATATCGCTTGGCTTGCTTAATCGCCGCTGCTTGGGTGAAAGCACAGGGCACCGCGATCGCGCAGCCCGCCTCGTGATTTGCCCAAACGGTGTATAGGACTTGACCATCCGCTTCGCTCTGGTCTACCTCCAGTCGCCAGCCTCGATAGGTGAACGACCAGACGATGTGAGGGTAATCAGGGTTCAGAATCATAATGGAATTGGATAAAACCGAATAAAGCAGCTCTGCCTCGGCGAGACAGAGCCGTGCCGCCAGACTTCAAATTCAAAGACAAATAGAACTTACGCAGTTGCATCCGGCTTTTGGGCCCCTAATCCTCAAATCTGGGGAAACCGGATGCAACGTTCCCCCGATTTGGGGGATGCCAGGGGGCCATGCGAAGTCCTAATAAAGTGGAATTGGCGAAGTCAGTTGAAGCCATGAACAGGCTCAGGATGACTCAAGCGGCTGCCAGGTTTTGGGCGGCAAAATCCCAGTTGACCAAGCTATTCAAGAAGGCTCCGATATAGTCAGGGCGCTTGTTTTGGTAATCCAGATAGTAAGCGTGCTCCCAAACATCCATGGTCAACAGGGGCACCTGTCCACTGCTCAGAGGATTATCAGCATTCAGCGTTTTTGTGACTTTGAGGGTGCCATTATCCAGCACGAGCCAGGCCCAACCGCTCCCAAACTGAGTCGCTCCAGCATTCTTAAAGGCTTCGGCAAATTTCTCGAAGCTGCCAAAATCCGCCTCAATCTTCTTCGCTAGATCGCCCGTAGGCATCCCGCCACCACCGGGCTTCATGCTGTTCCAGTAGAAGGTGTGGTTCCAGGCGTGCGCCGAGGTGTTGTACATCCCGCTAGTTTCAGAGTCGCGCGCGAGCGCCTTAATCACTTCCTCATTCGG
>CALCPB010000502.1 GCA_937897665.1 uncultured Halomicronema sp.
ACGCTCGCGGGGACACGTGGCGAGTATTGCTGGTTCTAGGGAGAGGGCTTAAGTGCAGCGCCCCTATCGCCCCCCGACCGGCATCTGAGTCTGGCTAGAAATCAACCCCGCGTTTGAGGTCAACGCCCTTTTCGGCATAGTGCTTGTGGTTAAACACTTCAGAATGGGTGCTGGCGAGTTCGAAATAGGCGGGCGGATTTTTGCAGCGGCCCGTGATAATCACTTCGGTATCGCGGGGTTTGCGGAGCAGGGCCTGCACGATGGGCTCGGCGGGCAACAGTTCGAGATCAACCGTCGGGTTCAGCTCGTCTAAAATCACCGTCTTATAGAGGCCCGAAGCGATCGCGGTACCGGCCAGTTCCCACCCGCGTTCAGCCTCAACATAGTCAATCTCTTGCTGTTGCCCGCGCCAGACAATGGCATCTCGACCACAGCGTTGATGATCGACCAAGTGGGGATAGCTCTTGCGTAGGGCGGAGATGGCTGCATCTTCGGTGTAGCCTTGACCGCCTTTGAGCCACTGCATCACCAACACTCGATGCGACTGATCTTGGCTGATGCCCCGCCCGATCGCCTGCAGGGCTTTGCCTAGGGCGCTGGTCGATTTACCTTTGCCATCACCGGTATAAATCTCGACCCCTTCGATGCCGGGCAGATCCATATTGCGGTGATGCTGCGGCTTCATTTCAGAATGCAGGTTGGCCACGTCAATCAGCGGTTTGGGGGCGGCGCGGCCCGTGGCAATGACTTCTAAATGCTCGGGCTTGTGCTTGAGCGATTTCACCACGTCATCGACCGACAGCAGACCCAAATCCAGCACCGGGTTGATCTCATCCAGCACCACGACGGAATACAGGCCCGAGGCGATCGCGCCTTTAGCGACATCCCAACCACGCTGCGCCTCTAGGCGATCAAATTTAGTGATGTCTTCCGGGCCAAAAAACTCAGCCCGACCCGTGCGCACCTGGTCAATCAGATGGGGAAAGCCGCGCTGCAGCGCTTCGATCGCCGCATCTTCGTCATAGGTGCGGCCTGGCCCTTTGAGAAACCGTAGCAGCAGCACGCGACTTTCCATGAAGTTTTGAATGCCGAGGCCAATGGACCGGAGCACAACGCCTAAGGCGACCTGCGACTTGCCTTTGCCCTCACCGTCATACACATGAATTTGACCGGAAAGTCGTTCATTATTAAGTTGTGCCGTGCGAATGCCGATCCCAGTTCTGACCATTATGTTGCTATCAGCGTTAAGTTTTTAGCCGCTACAGCCTAAAATTCTACCGAACCCTGAGGGAAGGGGATACCCTGTTGCCTAGCACATTCAGCCTAGCGGCTGGCCGCAGCGGCGGGTTGCCCCACTTTGCTTCTACCGTACTCTCTTCGTGATGCTTCTGCGCTGACCCCCCATGCCCGTGTTTACACTGTTTGATCAGACCGCTGTACTGCCCCTAAAAGGCATCATTTTTCAGACGGTGCTGTTGCTGGTGGCGATCGTGTTAGAAGCCATTGTGTTACGGCAGCGCCTACGGTTGGGGTTTCAGCCTAGCATTCGCTATGCGGCCACCATTAATTTGTTAACGGTAGTTTTAGGGTGGACTGTATTTTTAGCGACCGAACCCTTACTTTCCAACGCGGTGAGAACGCAGATCATCAGCTATGTGATGTTTGGCAATTTTTATGCCAGTCCTTTATCAGGCAACCTGAACGTGGCGGTCGTGATCGCGGGGTTGATTACCTTCTTTTTGACGTTTTGGGCTAAAGTCATCGCCCTCGAGTGGCTGACGTGGTCTGTCGGCACCCCGATTGTGCAGCGGGATGCCACGAGTAATGTCAGTCGATTTCGATATCGGCGATCGCCCACTCAAACCACCTCGCCCCACGTGCTGGCGGTTTTGCAGGCCAACGCGCTGAGTTTTTCGGCCGTGTTGGCGCTCCTGCTGTTGCGCTACGGGTTGAGTCAACGGCTATGATCAAGCTTTTTCAAATCGTCTGGGGCTGGATCTCAGGCATTGTTTTTCCGAAAGACTATTACGCCTGGCAAACCCTAATTTACTTGGGGTTTTTCTCCTTCGCGATGTCTTGGGTCGCGCGTTTAGCGGTGGGCCAGGGCATTACAGTCAACGTTATCGCCACCGCTGGCTGGATATTTTTTGCCCTCGGCATTGGCTGGCTGCTAGAAGATGCCAAGGTGCGGCTGTTTGGCCTGCCGGTAGCGCCGTGGGTGATGGGAGCGATTGTCTGCATCTACTTTTTTGGTTTGGTGCGGTGGCTTACCTGGGCCAATGGCTTCATCGCTTGGCCGCTGGTCTCGGTGGCGATTGTGGCGATTCCGCAATTCCTTACCTGGGAGCTGCGCCCGAAACTACCCGCGCCAATGATGCGTCAGCAGCTCATTTTGCTTTTGCTGGTCGCCCTACTGTTGAGCAATTGGTTTCAGTTTTATTTTCGCCTACAAAACTGGTTAGACGATTATCCGAGCTTGCTGGCAGACGACTTTAGTCGCAGTGGTTTTGTGGTGAAACTGCCCGATCAAGGGGAAGACCAAGCCCGCGGCATTGTGTTGCTAACTCGCACCGAAATTGAAATCAAAGCGGATCTGGAAGAGACCCCTTGGCCCCATGTCGAGCGCTGGCTGCTGAATATGAATGAACATCTGGAGAGTATCGAAGACACCATCATGGTGAGCCTTGAGTCTTCTGAAGAAGGCGATTTGTGGCGGCTGGCGGGGCTCAGGCGCGGGGCCGACAATAATGGCTATGCGCTAGATTTGCGAGCTATCTGGTCAGGCCCATCCTCGATCAGAGAGGGCTATTATTTGGAAAAAACCTGTACCGTGCGGCCGCGATCGCCGGGTGCCCGCGCGAACGAAGCCACCCTCGACAACCCACCGACTCCGTTGGCGGTGGTGGAATGCGACCTCGAGATCGTCAAACATCCGGGCCAGCCGACCGTGGTGGAAAGCTGATCTTACCCGTGACGGGGCCATCGCAGCGGCCCAGACGTCGTATTATCAGGTCTTAAGCAAGTTTGTGGCAATCATGAGTCTGTCGCGTATTTGGGTCATTGCGACGAATGTTTATAAAGAAGTCATCCGCGATCGGGTGCTTTATCTTGTCGCGGTTTATGCCGTGCTGTTGTTCGGGGCGGCGGCTCTGCTCCCCGATGTCGCGGGTGGCGCTCAGGACAAAATCACCCTTGACCTGGGGCTTGCCGGCATTCATCTCTTAGGGTTAGTCGTCACCGTGTTTGTCGGTACGGGGCTGATCAACAAAGAAATTGAAAAACGCACGGTTTTAGTGCTGATCTCGAAGCCTATTAGCCGTCTGGAATTTATTCTGGGTAAGCATCTGGGGTTATCGGCGGTGCTGGCGGTGCTGATAGCGCTCTTGACGGTGGTTTATCTAGCCGTATTGGCGGTCAATCAAATTCCCTTTTCGATCGTTAGCCTGTTGCTGGCGGTGCTATTCACCGGCTTAGAGATGGCCCTGCTGACAGCGGCGGCATTGCTATTTGGCGTGTTTACCAGTTCTTTGTTGGCGACGCTGCTGACGATCGGCGTCTATCTGATGGGGCACCTGAGCCAGGACATGGTGGCCTTAGGTCAGTTGAGCGAAAGCGCGACGTTTCAGAACGTCGCTAATGCCCTGTACCTGATTCTGCCTGACTTAGAGCGTCTCAACTTACGCAATGAAGCGGTTTATGGCTTGGCGATTTTTCCTTCGGCGATAGAGCTGACAGGGCACTTTATCTATGGGGTCCTATACACGTGCCTGCTGCTCGCCGTGACGGTCTTTGTGTTGACCCGACGGCAGTTCTAAGGGCCTGGACTTTGGACAAAAAAGAGCTGGAATGCTCGCTCCTTTGACGTTTTGTCAGGGCTTCTAGCTGCCAAGAGAGACTTGGTTTCGAGATATTTGAGGTTTTGAGGCTGACGCCGGCTTTGCCCAATCACCGAATATCTTCAAATTTCGGATTTCCGTGAGGGAGATCGCCTTCAAGTCGTTTACATAGGGGCTTTCAGGAACTTGCTGCGCACAATCTCATTCCAAATTTGTCCAAAATCGAGAAGGGCGGCCTCGGTTGGCGGCTCTAATGTTTGCACCGCGATGGTTTCAGCCCTTCGCTAGGTTTGTGTTGCGGAAATGCTCGCCCGACATTGGGCCATTAACTTACGCCAGTTCGGGTTAGGCCCACCCCCGTTGCTTTTCCCTCTGGGGAGGGTCGCCTCAACTGGCGGGTAAGCATGCCTGATGTCTGATCTCGAACTCAGATGAACGAATGACGCACCCTAAAAACTGCTGCATCAGCGATCGCTCTATTTTTGAGAGCGCCGTGCTACAGGGTTCTGAGGGTGGTCAGGGAGTCGGGCAAACGGCAGACGATTAGGCCGATAAACGAGTGAGCAATACCGGACAGGGCGTATAGACCCGGACATAGTCAGACAAGGACTCGCCGAGCAGACGATCCAGGTCTGGCAAGCCTTTCGCGATCGACGGGCGGCGATCGGGGGACCCCAAAATAATCAAATCCACATTCTTGTCTTCAGCCAACTGACAGATGCGGCGACCAGCTTTGCCCTCAGGGGCGGCTAGGGCCGTCTTGATGCCATATCGCTTGGCCTCAGCTGCCGCTTGGATGAGCACGGGGTCTTGCTTGGGGTCAGATTCGGTTTCGTCAAAGGGCCGTGACTTCAGATTCGACACGCTGTGCACTAGCAACAACTCGCTATTGCTCACGTCTCGCAGCAGGTTGATGCCCAACTTCTGCCCTTCTTGAGCTGAGTCTGATTTATCCATCGCAATCATGACCCGCTTTACAGGACGAATGCTGTAAAGGTCATCTTTGACCAACAACATTGGTCGAGAAGAGAGCTGAAACACGTACTGGCTCACGGAATTGTCGAGAATTGCCTTGAGTCCCTTTAAGCCACGAGAGCCCATGATGATCAGGTCGGCATCGGTTTCGTTAGCCACGTTGACCACCACGTCTTTGGGGTCACCTTCGCGGAGCATTGCCGTCACGTGGGTCGGGTCCAACTTCAGAGTATTGATGGCTTCCGCTAAGGTACGGCCACCAAGCTCCCACTTAGCCGTCATATCTTCCGCAGAAACTTGCGAAGGCACCACATGCAACACGGTGATGTCGGCTCGCTGAATGAGAGGAATCTCCATCAAAACTTTCATCATGGCCTCGGTATTACCGGCGCCAGAATCTGCGAGAAGAATTTTTTCGATCATGATGACCTCGTAGGATATGCCGCTATTCGGTCGGCTAATGTTGACAGATGGACGCGTCGACTACAGCGTCAATTCACAGACAGCGGTTAGCTGCCCAGCTTAGCCAGCCAGGAATTGAGAAGAACCGTAGGATTTTTGCCCATTGAGGACTGACGCTACCCAGTCCGTTTTAGGAAAAGCCTTATATAACAAGGGTTTTGCGCTGTACGTTAATAATAAACAGCTAACTTCATACAGGTTTGAACGATTTCATAATTCGTAGCAACCGACACTTAAGGCGCGTCAGCTATTGACGTCCTCAACCGTTGAGCGGGGAGGCGATTCCCGTTCCGAGAGGCTTCGCCAACGCGCCCGTCTCATCCTTTGCCAGTTAGCCCAACAGCGCAATAAAGGCTGGTAAGGTAGGCGAGGTTTCTCGTTTGAAGTTGAATGGCCCCATCCCCGATCGCCCCGCCGGCTGCTTTTGGCTATCCAGTACGCGTGCAGCCCCACCATACTGACTATGGCGGTGTCGTGTGGCATGGCACCTACATCAGCTGGATGGAAACCGCCCGGATTGAGTGTTTGCGATCTCACAACATGGATTTTGCCAACTGGGTTGGCTGTGGTGTCGATTTGCCCGTCGTGGATTTGTCATTGCAGTATCATCAGCCGTTGCGCTTAGGCGACGAAGCCGTGGTGATCACCTGGCTGCAGCCACGACGCGGCATTCGTCTCGTCTGGCAATACCAGATTCAAAACCGGGCAACTCAAGCCACCTGCGTCACGGGTGTCATCACCTTAGTGCCGGTCAATGCCGAGCAGCGCAAGATTTTGCGGCAACTCCCTGAGCCCGTCCAATCTGATCTGGATCGCTTATATGCCTCAATGCTCTAGAACCGATATTGAATTGAGTTGTCAGGCAGTCCCTAAATGCTGCCTGCCTGTTCGACGACCAAAATGCGAGCAGCACCGATGGGGTGGGCGACATGCTCGGTGCCTACAGTAGCAAAGGCAATGTCGCCTGGCTGCAGCCGGGCCACCTGTACGGTTCCGTCTTGCCGGTAATGCATATCAACCGTGCCATCCAGCACGACAAACACCTCTTCGCCATCGTTGACGTGCCACTGATAGGGCTGATCAGTCCAGTGCAGGCGCGTGGTGATGCCATTCATGTTGGCGATGTCGATCGCCCCCCAGGGGCGAGCGGCTTTGAAAGCTTTGCTGTGGATGATTTTCACAAAAGTGAGCGGGCTCGGTTAAAAAGGCAGATTGACCGATTCTAAAAGACGGATGAGACCTTTCGTCATTCTTTGCCCCAAGATGGCGGACAAGAGGCCACAAACCAAGGGCACGGCGATCGCTCCGACTTGTTGACCTTGATTGAGGGCCGCCCAACTGCCATAGGTCATGTCTACCGAGAGGGAGGCGTAAACAAACACGACTAGGCCACTAATCGCCACCCCAATCAAAAAGTTGCGCAGCAGGCTAATCGCCGTTGAGGTCGCTGGGTTGGCCCGATCAACATTGTCTGAGGCTAAGGGGGAATCGGGTTCAAAAGACATTGGTAAACTCTCAAAGGCATTGATGTCAGCATAGGCGACGCGATGGCGATCGGCCTTCCTGCTCTTGGGTTCACCAAGTTGGGTGAGGGGAGTGCCTCTAAAGAACGCCTTAGGTACAAGCAGGGGAATGTTGAACTCTGCAGTCGTATACTGCCATCAGCTGCCAGAAATCGAGAAAAGTCTGTTTGAGCAAACCCTCATTGGTGGCCTGCTAAGCCCAACCCAATAGCATTTTTTCTCGTGCTCATGCCAACAATTCTCACCGAGTATATTGCCTAGAAACCAGCGACTTAGCGATAGTTGTCTCCTAGTTGCTGTTTCAGAGCTTG
>CALCPB010000503.1 GCA_937897665.1 uncultured Halomicronema sp.
GGCCTCAGGGTCAGGTAAATCAACCTTTATGCGATCGCTCTACGCCAATTACCGCATTGATCAGGGCGCAATTTGGGTCAAGCATTTAGGTGGCTGGGTCAACTTGCCGACCTTACTGCCCCACGACTTGATTGCTGTGCGGCAGCAGACGATCGGGTATGTCAGCCAGTTTTTGCGCGTGATTCCCCGCGTTCCCGCTTGGGAGGTTGCGGCTGAACCGCTGATGAATTTGGGCGTTGACGCCGACGCTGCCCAAGCGGCCGTGCAGGCCTTTTTTTGCCTCTTGCAGCTGCCAGAACGCCTGTGGCACCTATCGCCCACCACCTTTTCGGGGGGTGAAAAGCAGCGGGTGAATATCGCCTATGCCTTCTCCGTGGACTATCCCATTTTGCTGTTGGATGAACCGACCTCCGCATTGGATGCTGCTAATCGGGAGGTAGTCATGCAGCTCATTGAAGAACGTAAGGCAAAAGGGTGTGCCATGGTCGGCATTTTTCATGACGACGAAGTGCGCGATCGTGTCTGCGATCGCGTCCTGCATTTCGGTTAAAACATTGATGCTCGCGATCTCAGAGGTTTGACAGTGCCCAACCTCTAGGGGAAACTCGGGGATCTGATTTAAGCGCCGTGCTTCTATTCCGCGTCTGCGTCGGTTGACTCGTCAGGGCTGGTGACGTCCGATTCCACCGGGGTCACGTTGGTATCGACCGTGGTGATGTCGGCATCCGCTGCGGCTACTGTCGCTACGCCTTCGGTATCTACCGCCGCTCCCTCTGTTTCGGTGTCCTCACCATCCACCTCATCTTCTTCCAGCTCCGCTGGCACGACGGCCACCGCCGCGATCGCGTCATCCTCATCCAGGCGCTGCAATCGCACGCCCTGCGCCGAGCGCGACTGAATCGAAATATCGTTCACCCGCTGGCGAATGATGATGCCACGATTGGTCACCAGCATCAGCTCTTCTGACTCATTGACGACTAACACTGCCACCAGTGAGTCATCGTCTAGACGAAACTTCAGCGCTTTCAAGCCCATGCCCGCGCGATTTTGTAGCCGGAAGAGTTCAATGGGCACGCGCTTGCCCATCCCGCCTGCCGTAATCACCAAGATCCAAGGCCCTGGTCTGTTCGTCGCGGCTTCATCCGAGTCGTCGTCATCGTCGGTGTCCGCAATTTCGGCTTCTGCCACTGCATCCGTCACCTGGGAGGGCAGGATGTCCATGCTGATCAGCTCATCCCCATCGCGCAGGTTCATTGCCTTCACGCCTCGGGTCGGCCGACCCAAGGGCCGCAGCTGGTCATCATCCGCCTTAAAGTGAATGGTCATGCCCTTGTGGGAGCCGATGAGAATGCTGTCACTGGTGCGAGCTAACCGCACCCAACGGAGCTGATCACCCTCCGCCAGAGAAATCGCAATGAGACCATTGGCGCGAATGCTGCTGAAGGCTGACAGGGCAGTCTTTTTGACGTAACCGCTTTGGGTCAGCATCACCAGATATTCGTCATCGGTGAATTCTTCAACGGCGATCACCGAGGTGATTTTTTCCTCTTTGGGGATGGGCAGCATCTGCACAATCGGAATCCCCTGGGAGGTGCGAGACCCCTCTGGCAGCTGATAGGCGCGCAGGGAATAGGAGACACCGCGATCGCTAAAGAACAAAATGTGATCGTGGCAGCCACAGGTAATGAAGTGCTGAATGCCGTCGTCCTCTTTAATACGAGCGCCAGCTTTGCCGCGCGTGGCCCGGCTCTGCGCCTCGAAGGTATCGACGGGCATGCGCTTGATGTAGCCGTACTCTGTTACCAGAATGACGACCTGCTCGTTGGCAATTAGCGAAATATCAGTGAGGTCGCCCGTATCCGGCTCAATCACTGTGCGACGGTCATCGCCGAAGCGATCGTGCAGATTCTCTAGCTCCGACACGATGATGTCTAAGATCCGCTCGCGGCGGGCCAAAATATCTTGCAAGTCGGTAATGCGGGCCTGCAGTTCTTCGTGCTCGCGCTGAATCTTGTCGGTTTCTAGCGCGGTCAGACGGCGCAGCTGCATCTGCAAAATGGCGTCTGCCTGCACTTCTGTCAGGCCGTAACCTTCAATCAGCCCCTGCTTTGCTGTCGGCGTGTCCGCCGCATGACGAATCAGGGTAATGATGCCATCCATGTTGTCCATGGCAATCAAATAGCCCTGCAGGATATGATCCCGCTCTTCAGCCTTCCGCAGCTGATATTGGGTGCGGCGGGTAATGGTTTCTACCCGGAAGTCGACAAAGACTTCCAGCATGGGTTTCAGGCCCAGCAGTTGGGGCTCACCATTCACCAGCGACAGCATGTTGACGCCGAAGTTGCTTTGCAGCGGCGTTTGCTTGTACAAATTGTTCAACACCACCCGCGCATAGGCATCTCGCTTGAGTTCAATGACGATGCGCATGCCCTCGCGATCGCTTTCATCGCGGATGTCAGAGATGCCGTCTAACCGGCGCTCATTCACCATTTCGGCGATCTTTTCGATCATCGCCGCCTTGTTAGTTTGATACGGCAGCTCGGTGATGATAATGGCGTCGCGATCCGGACGGCCCCGCTGTTCAATCGTTTCGATATTCGCCACGCCGCGCATGGTGACGGAGCCCCGCCCGGTCGTGTAGGCATCGCGAATGCCCCGTGTGCCCAGAATTTGCGCCCCGGTGGGAAAATCTGGCCCCGGAATCATTTGCATGAGTTCTTCCAGGGAAATTTCGGGATTGCGAATCAGGGCGATGGTCCCGGTCAGCAGTTCGCGCAGGTTGTGGGGTGGAATGTTGGTGGCCATGCCTACCGCGATCCCTGAGGAGCCGTTGAGCAACAATTGGGGCACCCGTGCGGGCATGACAATTGGCTCTTGCTGCGACCCGTCGAAGTTATCGGCAAAGTCAACGGTTTCGGCTTCAATGTCTTGCAGTAGCGACTCACCGGTCAGCGCCTGCAGGCGACATTCGGTGTATCGCATGGCGGCGGGCGGGTCGTTATCGATAGAGCCAAAGTTGCCGTGGCCGTTGATTAACGGTGCCCGCATCGAAAAGTCTTGGGCCATGCGCACGAGGGCGTCGTACACTGCCGTAGCACCGTGGGGATGATATTTACCCAACACTTCACCCACGACACGGGCGCACTTTCTAAACGGGCGATCGTAGGTTAACCCCAGCTCGTGCATGGCGTAGAGAATGCGGCGATGCACCGGCTTCAGCCCGTCTCTAGAATCTGGCAGCGCCCGCCCCACAATGACGCTCATAGCGTATTCCAAATAAGACCGGGACATTTCGTTCCGTAAGTCTGTGGGGATAATTGTCATGGGGTTAGAAAGCTCCAAAATCGTAAAAATTTAGCCTCCATCACAGACTCGAATCGTCTGTCTGCGATCGCGGCTAAATTTATCGAAAAGTGTTTGACAGTATCACTCATTTTATCACGTTTTTTAGGTTCCAGAGAGGGGCGGTATGCTATGAGAACAGATGCTCAACACCGCAACAGCGGAGTTTTTCAGCCTATGGCTTCTCAGCTCACCGTGATCTATTCCGAGGCGTTTCTGCGGCACGAAACCGGCCCCCTCCATCCCGAAAATTCCGGTCGCTTAGGCGCAATTGCTCAAGCCCTTAAAACCGCGCCTTGGGCCACTCAATTACAGTGGCAGTCGCCCACCGCGATCGCTGACCGCGATCCAGATGGCGTTATTCGCGCGGTGCACCAGCCGCAGTACCTTAGTGCCCTGGCTCAGCTGGCGGCACGGGGCGGTGGGCGCCTTGACCCCGACACACCCGTTTCGCCCCAAAGCTTTGAGGTGGCGCTGCTGGCGGTAAACGGCTGGCTCGATGGCGTCGATTGTGTGTTGCAACAGCAGCAGTCGGCCTTTGTGCTGGCCCGCCCGCCCGGTCACCATGCCATCAGCGATCGCGGCATGGGGTTTTGTCTATTGAGCAATGCGGCGATCGCCGCCCACTATGCCCTGCAGCAGCCCGGTATTGACCGCGTCGCCATTTTGGATTGGGATGTGCACCACGGCAACGGCACCCAAGCCTTGGTTGAGCAAAATCCTCATATCGCCTACTGTTCGCTGCATCAGTCACCGGCCTATCCCGGCACGGGAGAGGCGAGTGAACGAGGGTTTCACCACAACGTGCTCAACATTCCCATGGCGTCGGGCAGCACCCTGGCGGAGTATCAGCCCCAATTTGAGCAGACGGTGCTGCCGTTTTTACGCAACTTCAATCCCGATTTGCTAATCGTCAGTGCGGGCTATGACGCCAATCATGCTGATCCGCTGGCGGGGGTCTCGCTGCAGCCCTCAGACTACGGACTCTTCACTCGATACTGCCTCGACATTCAGCCCCATCTTCTCTTCGGGTTAGAAGGCGGGTATGACTACGAGGCGCTAGCCCAATCAGTGGTGGCTACGATCGCTGCTTGTCTGGAAACGGATATCGTTGGCGTCCGGTAGCGATCGCGCTGTGAGCCTTCAACCCAAAGCGCCGGCATTGGTGACTAGGCTGCGGTTTACGGCCATGGCTTGAGGGAACTGGGCTCTGGTAACGTCCCCTTGGCAGACAGGTTTTCTATCGGGGTTTGGCAGTGCCAAGCCCCGACGATCGATACGTTATTTTTAAGCCTCTGCCTTAAGGAAATCTACGGGTATGATGGGGACACATTCAGGGGATTCCTGATCCAGGAGGGGAGGCGTTTGAGGCGTTGTCCCGCTGCCGAAATCCGACTGGTGGTTTCTGACGCTCTACCTGATCCAGCTGGTTGATCCGCCGTTGCATCGCGCGATCGCGGCTGGCTGACGACTGTCGTTTCCCCCATCGCACCCATGATGTTTTTTCCAACCGCTCCGCAATTAGGGTTGTCACTGGCTTTGACGCTGACGGGGAGTGCCCTGCTCGGCTCTGCCGCGATCGCCGCGAACCCAGCCGATATTCAGCAACTCTTGCAAACCAACCTCTGCGAAAACTGTGATCTGTCGGAGGCGAACCTCCGCGGTCTCGACTTGCGGGACGCACAGTTGACCGGGGCCAATTTGCAAGGAGCCCGACTCAATTTTTCCGACTTGAGCCGAGCCGATTTGCGCCAGGCCAATCTGCAAGGTGCAGAAATTTCCGGTACCCGCTTTCAAGGCACCAACCTGCAGGCAGCAGATTTGACCGATGCGATCGTCACCAACGTCTGTCCTACCGTTTCTAGTGATACCGACTGGTTCATGACCTCCGACTGTGTCGCTTTAGATCTGGTGACAACCCTCGGCACGGAGCTGTGTGATCCCGTTTACGACCTGCAGGGCGTCGTTCCTGATTTGGATGAATGGCTAGACATCTGTTCCGCCGATTGGGAAGTGTATGCCTATTTGTTCTATGGGTATCCCGGTAGTCTAGACGGCATCCAGCTCGGGGTTGATCTCTTAGGGGCTGACCTCACTGCCGCCCGCCTTACGGGCGTCGATCTCAGCGGTGCTGATCTACGCTATGCCCGACTCGACCAGACAGATCTGACCGGGGCCAAGTTTAACTATGCTCTGCTGTGGGAGGCCGATATTGTTGATGTTCAGAATGCTGACTTTGACGGTGCGATATCGACCCAGGCCGATGTGAGCACTATCCTGAGCAGCTTGTATGAGCAAAGTGAGATGCAGGTCTGGCAGCGTGAGGCCCAATCGTCATTAGGGGCGATGAATCGGGGACAGCAGGCTTATTATTTGGAGGCTAGCGAATTTGCTCGTGAACTGTCGCTGCTACAAGTGGGCATTCCTCAGATTACTGAGGGCTATCGCTATGGCGTGGCCCAAATTGCGGATGATCATGTGATCAATCGCGCCGTGCCCCTGCAAGAAAATTTGGTTGCCTATATGGGGATTGCCTATCTCACTACAACCATTAATGGTGAAGGGATCTCCGCGACGCTCCTTTGCGAAGCCCAACTTGACAACCCCAGCCCGAACACGGCGATCGCGTTTACCCCGCCAGCCCAAGACGATGTTGCCGTCACCTGTCCTGACGGCTGGCAAGACGTCAATTTTTAATGCTCTGACCGTACCGAGTACGTAAGTAGAGGGTGGGGAGTGTGAGAGTAGAGAGTTTCTCAAAACCAGCGTCTCCGCACTACACAGGTAGTATTTCCATTGACGGGGAAGGGTGGGTTCAAGGCCAGTGCGCCGACTCGTTAACGCTCGGCCTACGGTGCTTGTCGATGAGTTTCGACCAAGTCTTGAAAGGCTAGCAGCGCCTGCTGATGGCGATCGCCCGCCACCCAGGGAAAATTGTTATGACCTGCTGCTTCTACCCAAAGGGACAGCTTGGGTTCGGGCAACGCCTCGTACAGAGTCTGGCCGTGCTCAAAGGGAATGACGCGGTCGGCCTGACCATGCATTACGAGCACCGGCACCTGAATCTCTGGCAGTTTGTCGAGATTCGGAAACTTGTCAAAGGGCAGTAGCGGAAATGGCACCACCACTCGAAACACCGAAGTAAACGTGCTCTCTAAGATCAAGCCTGCGATCGCCTGTCGGGTGGCTAAATCAACAGCGGGGCCGCCGCCGACTGACCGACCATACACAATAATCTGCTCAGCCGGAATCTTGAGCTGCTGAGTGAGATAAGCATAGGCGGCGTCAGCTTCTTCAGAGGCGTTCCGTTCGCTAGGCCGACCCTCGCGGGAGCCATAGCCTCGATAGTCCTCGGCACAAACGCTAAGTCCAAAACTGTGTAACCGCTCCAACACCGGACGCACCGTGCCCAAATCTTCGGCATTGCCGTGAATATAGAGCAGTGTATAGGTGGCTTGCTCGTTGAACAGATAGGTGCCAGAAATTGCTTCGGTCTCATTGACCGGAATTTTGAGAATCGCCTCGGTATCTTGATAGCTGGCCGGTGGCGGCAAAAAAATCATGCTGTCGGCTCGAAAAAAGACATAGACCGCAAAAAAGGAGTAGATGAAAATGACAGAGCGCAGCAGTCTTTGCCAACTCAATTCGCCAATCAGCCGCTGTTTTAATCGAGAATTTGGCATGAGTACGCGTCGTGAACTGCAGGTTTCAGCTTGATCTAGATGACGTTAGGGAGGCGAACTCGGTGTCCGCCAC
>CALCPB010000504.1 GCA_937897665.1 uncultured Halomicronema sp.
AGGTGCGTCGCAGACTACTTCGTAGGCAAGACATTCCTTGAGCCAATCTGTTGAAGGCGTTGTCATGGTTCGGAACTTCCGAGCGTCTGCTAATTCTTATTGGATCGATACTTTCTAGACAGGATCAAGCTCTCAATGCAGTAGTCTTCGTCTATTATCAGGTGCTCAAGCAAGATCTAGAGATGAATATCAATGCGGTTATGGCAAAGCAATCGCCTACAGCTTTTTTTGATTCTTGGTCTTGACGTAACCGTACAGCCCTTCCATTGTTTCAATAAAAGAGTTATCACGCTGCCAAAACTCCGGAAAGTCTCCCTGCTTTTTGACCAGCACCGCTGAAACCGGGGACGGCGTCGCCACTTCCAGGGTGGTCGGCAACCGCTTTTCTCCTTGCCAAAAATCCTTCAGGCTGAGGTCACCGACTGGATGGGTTTGAGGAGCGGTGAAATAGCGATCGCTGGGTCGAGGGAGCTGCTGCTCTGCCGATAGTTCAGCGGCGAGGGCTTGGCCGAGGGGCGTTTGGGCAAGTTGAGCTTGCAGGTCAGCGCGCGGTAAACCGCGCAGCTCAAATAGGAGGAACGGATCGCTGTCTAATTCGGTGGCGATGCGGTAGTACAGTCCCGCGATGTGTTTACAAGGGTTGCTCCAGTCGGGGCACGAGCACTGAGCATGGAAGTCGTGCTCGCTGGCGGGCAGTAGGTGCAGGCCCAGCGTCGCAAAGCTGTCTTCAATGTTGTCGGGAATTTCGTTCAGCAATAGCCGAGAAATCAGACTGGCTTTTGAGCCCATGAGTGCCACCACAGCCGCCCACTTGGCTTTGCTAATTGGCTCGAAGTCAATGACGGTGTTGTAGCGGGGTTCTTTATGCACGCCGAAGTAAGGATTCACGTTGCCGCGAATTTGTGCAAACACCGTGCCATCATGGAAGTCGATGTGGCGCAGGCGATTGGGTTTTGAGTAGGCGCTCCCCCGCCTCAAACGACCCGCATCTGTCAGCTGCTCGATCGCTTCTATAAATTTTTGCCCCCACCAAGTGCGACTCATTTTGGCCATGCTGCTACTCCAGAAGTGGTGCTTAGTTGAGTGAGATGAACGAAGTGAATAATCAAAATCAAGCGTGGGCTGAGGCTATCAGCGCCTGCATAATTTGGGCGACTTGGTATAGCTCGTTGCCTACAACTGTGGTCAAGGTGAATTTGTCTGACAGGGCATACTGCCCCGTGGTGCGATCTAGTTTCACGAAAAGCGAGTCTTCTCCGGTTGTGATTAAGGCAAAGACCAGAGATGTCGGAGCGCTGACCATATAGCCGAGGGTTTGCGCGATCGCCTGCCGCACACTGAATCCATAGCGCTTGCTTTCGATGACAATCAGCCACAGGCTGTCATCAATTAGCAGGGCGTCGATCAACCCGTCGAGGGTCATATCACCGTCGGCAATTTCGAAGCGAACGTATTTCTCACCACGCACTTGGTAAGGCGAGTCCATCAAGCCCAGCGTTTCGAGTAAGGGAGCCAGCAAAATAAGATTAACGGTGCCTTCGGTAATCGCACCACTATCGGCATAGTAAAGATATCGCTGCTTGAGGCGATCGAGCGTTGCTTGTTGTTCTGCCGTCAAGGTGGGCAGAGGCGCTTGCCACTCGGCAAAAAAGCCAGGATCTTGACTTGGCAAAACACTCAACTTGGCGTGAGCTTCGTTGAGGTTCGTCAATGCTGTGGTGCTGCCCGCAGTAGCCATGGAAGGAGAGCTGTCTAGTTGCTTACCAAGCTAGCATGAGGATTCTGAAGCAGCACCGATTGCTTTAGCCCATCATCCTGATCTCACGAGCATGCTTTTTCGAGAGTTCAGTATCATAAAACCCTAATTCTGACTGTTGAATTTGCGGTCCATCCATTCTTGTAGATTTGGATGATTCTCCTCCGGAGAAGATGAGATAAGTTCCTGTATTGTCTGCGATGTCAAGTTCCAGTATTGCCCAGCCCAAGCTTCAAGTTGCTCAAGCCAACTGTAGTCTGAACACAGGTAGAAATTGAGTAATCGAGTTGCCCAGACTGCATGAGGAGAGGGGAAACGGCCTCGCAGAAGCCGAGCTACGAATTCTTCAATAGAACTAGCGGCAATCCCAACGTCGCCCTCGGAACCCAGAATCACAATGGGGGGCGCTTGAACATTACATCCTTCGTAGTACCAATAAGCGAGTACAGAACCGTCACCTAAGGAATTAAAGGTGCCAAAGTAGGGAGAAATATCAATAGGTGAGCAATACCCATGGAG
>CALCPB010000505.1 GCA_937897665.1 uncultured Halomicronema sp.
GCTGCTAGCCCAAGACAGCAGCATGGCGCATTTCACGGTCGAAAAGCGCTATCTCCGCAAAGATGGCAGTACGCTGTGGGCCAACACCACTGTTGCCATCGTGCGTGATGAGGCGGACGCACCGCTGTTTGCGATCGCCATTATTGCTGATATCACCGATTACAAACGGGCCCAGCTCGCCCAGCAAACATTAGAAAGACGACTGCAGCTGATTGCGAAAACCGTCAGCGATGTGTTTCGGATTGATGATGTTCGCACTCAACGCCCGGTCTACAGCAGCCCTAACTTCGAGCACCTTTGGGGGATGCCCGTCACCACGATCGACAACGGGTTTTCAGCGCTCACAGAACGGGTGCATCACGAGGACAGAGCTGATTTTCAACATCAAACGCAGCAGGCCTTTGCCAGCTTAGAGCCGATTGAATTTGAATTTCGGATTCACCGGGACGGAACCTGGAGGTGGCTATCCCAGCGCTGTTTTCCGGTCCTTGATGAGACGGGTAGTCTCCATCAGGTAGTGGGCGTTACGCGCGATATCACGCCACGCAAAGTGGCTGAACTAGCCTTACAACAGTCAGAAGAACGGTTCCGTTGGGTCACTGAGACCATTCAAGATCACTTTTGGATCAATGATGCAGAGACGCTGGCAGCCGTCTACAGCAGTCCGAACTTAGAACCTGTGTGGCACATTGCCCCCGCACCACATCGCGGTATCGAAACCTTAGTTAATCAGGTGCATCCTGACGATCGCGCCGCCTTTCAGGCATTTATTGACTCTTCAGCGATTCGCACCGAGCCTCAACAGCGTGAGTATCGAATTTTGCCCTCAGATGGTGAGACACGATGGCTACAGATCCGCACCTATCCTCGGTTTGATGACCAAGGCCAGCCTCAACAGATTGTCGGCGTGACCACCGATATCACCGAGCAAAAGCAGATTGCGGCCGCCTTACAGCAGTCAGAAGAGCGGTTTCGGCTAATTACTGAGACGATTCAAGATGGCTTTTGGATTGATGATGTCAAAACTCAAAAACCCCTCTACAACAGCCCTAGCATCGAAGCTATCTATGGCCTCTCGGCTCAAGCGCTCGCTGAAGATCTGCAGCCCTTGATTGACCGTGTGCATCCGGACGATCGCGCCCGGTTTCTCGAAAGTCTTGCGCAGCAGTATGAATGCCCCGAGCCGAGCGAGCTGCGCTATCGCATTTGTCTCCCCAGTGGTGAAATCCGTTGGCTGCAGGGCAGAGCCTTTCCGTTGATCAATGAGACCGGTGAGTTTGAGCGCGTGGTGGGCATCACTTCTGATATTACTGAGAGCCAGCTCACCCTGGAAGCATTGCAACAGTCGGAAGAGCGGTTTCGCCTCATGGCAGACAATGTGCAGGACGTATTTTGGCTCAGAGATGCCACCACGGCACAAGTGCTGTACATCAGTCCGGCGTTTGAACGCCTATGCCAGATGCCGCTGGCAACGATTTTAGAAAATTCACTGGCGTTTTTAGACCGGGTACATCCTGACGATTTGGCGCCACTGACCGCTAAGATTCAAGCCAGTCTGATTGACCAGCAACCGTTTCAAGCGGAATATCGCTTGGTGCTACCGGATGGCACGCTGCGTTGGATCAGCGATCGCGGCACTACGATTTTCGACGCCTCGGGCGGCCCCAGCGAAATTGTGGGCATCGCGACGGATATCACTGAGCGCAAACGAGCCGAGGCCTCACTGAAACAGTATGAGCGCATCATTGCCCACAACCCTGATCCGGTTTGTCTGGTCAACGCTGATTACACCTACCGTTTAGTTAATTCCACCTTTCAGGCTTGGACAGGGCTGACGGTGGATCTGATCGGTGAGCATATTGTTGAGTTCATTGGGGAGGAATTTTTCACCACGGTGGCTAAAGACCGGTTCGATCACGCCTTGGCCGGTGAAATTCAGTATTTTGAGGAGTGGGCCTTCAATCCCCACCAGCCCGAAGCACAGTTCATCAGTATTACTTACACGCCCTACTACGAAGATGATGGCACCATTTCTGGCGTCATCAATAGCATTCGCGATTTGACGGCGTTGCAACAAGCCCGCGATCGCCTAGCCGAAACCACCGAACGGCTGCAGCTGCATATTCAAAACTCACCGCTCGCAGTCATTGAGTGGGATCAAGATCAACGGATTCAGAGCTGGTCAGCTCAAGCCAGCGTGATGTTTGGTTGGTCGGCCACCGCGATGGTGGGGCAGCATGTCAGTGAGGTGCCGCTGTTTCGGCTGGAGCGGTTGAGCGACGTCGAGGCTCACATTGAGGCTCTGCGGCAAAATACGACCCATCATCAAACGGTGTTGAGTCGCAACCTCACACGTGCGGGCGATGAAATTTATTGTGAGTGGTTTAATTCAGCTCTGATAGATGACACGGGGCAGCTCATTTCGATTTTGTCATTCGTGCAGGATGTGACCCAGCGCTATCGCACTCAAACTGCGCTGCAAGCCAGTGAAGAACGCTGGCAGTTGGCCCTACAAGGCAGTAACGAAGGCATTTGGGATTGGCAGATAGCGACGGGCAAGGTGTTTCACTCGCCGCGCTGGAAGGCGCTTTTGGGCTTTGAGCCTCACGAACTGGGCGATACTTACGAAACTTGGTTTGATCGCATTCATCTTGATGATCAGGCAGCGGTGACGGCGGCGATTGCGGCTCATTTGCAGCGAGAGACTCTCACCTACTCGGTGGAATATCGCATTCGCCATCGATCAGGTGAATACCTTTGGATGTCATCGCGGGGACAAGCGGTGTTCGATGCCGCCGGTCAGCCGGTGCGGTTTGTGGGGTCGTCTGGCGACATCAGCGATCGCAAACAGGCGGAATTGGCCTTGCGATCGTCGCAACAGTTGCTGCAGCTAGTTTTTGACAATATGCCCCAGCGGGTATTTTGGAAAAATCTCGACGGTCAATTTTTAGGCTGCAACCAAGCTTTTGCCGCTGACATGGGAGAAACCGGCCCAGCTGCCATTATCGGCAAAACTGATCAGGAACTATCCGCCCTTGATCCTGCTTGTGCCAGTGCCTACCAGGAGCACGATCGAGCTGTTTTAGCGGCCGACCAACGCCTGACTCGGGAAGAGCAGCCGCTCTATAGTGACGGGACTTTTCGGTGGGTCTCGACCACCAAATTGCCGTTGCGAACCGCCCAGAACGAGCTGATCGGTGTATTTGGCAGCTACGAAGACATCACCGAACGCGTCTTAGCCAGACAATCACTGCAGCGCTACGTCCACATGGTAGAAGCCGCGAAGGATGGCATTTGCCTAATCGATACCAACTATCGCTACCAGATTATTAACAGCACTTATCGAGCGTGGTATGGCTATGGCGAGCTGCCGATTTTAGGTCAGACCATTGCTGAGGTGCTGGGGCAAGAAACCTTTGAACATCGGCTTAAACCCCTGCACGATCGCTGCCTCCGGGGTGAAACGATTCGCTATGCTGACTGGTTCAACTTTCCTGAGCGGGAGCGCTGCTTTCGTAGCGTCACCATGACTCCCTATGTCGAAAACAACGGCGACGTTACGGGCATCGTGACCAGCATTCGCGATCTGACACCGTTCAAGCAGAGTGAACTCAAACAGCAACAGCTGCTCGAAGATCGCGTGCAGGCAGAAATCGCCCAGCGTCAAAGTGAGGCAGGCTTTAGAGCTCTCTTTGAGCAGTCTGCCGTTAGCATGGCGCAAATTGCCCTCGACGGCACCTATCTCAAAGTCAATCCAGCGTTTTGCCAGCTGTTAGACTGTCAGGCGGCAGATTTGCTCAATGAGCACTACGCCGAGTTTATTCACCCAGAAGATCGGGCCACCGCGCGATCGCGGGTAGATGAAGTGGCGTCGGGGGTCGTGCCGTCCCACTTAATTGCTCACCGATTTTTGCCGGCGGATGGGGCTATTCGTCATGTGCAAGCCATGGTGACGGCAGTGCAGGGCCAGGCCGACTCACCGGCATTCTTGGCCTGTGTCTATAACAACGTGACTGAGCAAGTGATTGCTGAAAAAGCAGTGCATAACATCCTTGAGGGCACAGCATCCGTCACTGGTGCCGAGTTTTTTCCCGCCTTGGCCCGCCACTTAGCCGACAGTCTCGGCGTTGACCATATCTTGATCAACCAGCTTACCGATGAGAGCGCCTTGAGCACACTGGCCTTTTGGAGTGGCGGTGCACCGCAGCCGATGTTCACCTATGGCTTTTCCCAGACGCCCTGTGAACGCACCTTAGCAGAAGGCTGGTTCTACTGTCCGGAAGGTGTTCAAGCGGCATTCCCCGATGATGCAGATCTTGCTCTTTTGCAGGCAGAAAGTTACCTGGGCATTGCTTTGGCTGGTGAAGATGGGCAGATATTAGGGGAAATTTGTGCCATTCATAGCCAGCCGATGCAAACCTTTGACAACTCGATGCCGCTGCTCCGGATCTTTGCGGCTCGGGCCAGCGCTGAGTTAGAGCGTCAGCGGTCAAATCAGGCCCTTGTAGCGACTGAGGCTAAATGGCGCAACATGCTCGATCACATGCCGGTGTTGCTGGATGCGGTTGATAGTGACGGTATCATCACCCTGTGGAATCGGGAGTGTGAGCGAGTAACCGGGTATAGCGCTGATGAGGTGGTGGGCAATCCGGAGGCCTTTGCTTGGTTTTATCCCGATGCGACCTATCGTCAGGAGATGCTCAGGGCCTGGGAGAAACGCGGTAACAACTACCGTGACTGGGAATGGCCATTGACCTGCAAAGATGGTAGTCAACGCATTATCGCCTGGTCGAATCTGTCTGATTTGTTCCCGATTCCTGAATTGGGGGTTTGGGGCATTGGGGTTGATGTGACGGATCGCCGCCGGGCCGAAGATGCCTTGCGCCGTAGTGAAGCTCGATATCAGCGATTAGCGGCCAATATGCCGGGCGTGATCTATCGCTACCACCAACTGCCCGACAGTGCGGATTACTTCAGCTATGTCAGCCCTGGTAGCCGGCAACTCTGGGAGCTAGAACCAGCAGCCGTAATGGCCGACGCTAGCGCTGTATGGAGCCTCCTGCACCCAGCCGATGAAGCGGGATTTAACAACTCGATTGCGGCCGCGATCGCTGCCGGCCGCCCTTGGTTTTACGAACATCGCATTGTGACCCCTTCGGGCCAGCAGAAGTGGATACAAGGAACGGCAAAAGCAGCTCAACAAGGTGACGGTAGCTTCGTCTGGGATGGCATTTTGGTTGATGTCACTGATCGCAAACAGGCTGAAACTGACTTGATTGCCAGTGAATCGCGCTTTCAACGGCTGGCGACCAACATGCCCGGCATTATCTATCGTTATCATCGGCAGCCTGATGGAGGCGATAGTTTCAGCTACCTCAGCGCCGCCTGTCGTGAAATTTTGGAAGTCGAGCCCCAACAAGGCATCCAAAACAGCGATTTGATTTGGCACTTGACTCACCCAGCTGATCATCCCCGGCTAGAGGCCGCGATCGCTGATTCAGCGCTGCGACTGATGCCGTTAGCGATCGACTACCGGGTCGTGACCGATACAAACCAACTCAAATGGCTGCAGATGATCGCTCGCCCGGTGCAAGAACAGAATGGTGGCTGCCTATGGGATGGCATCATCATCGACATTACTCGCCAAAAAGCGACCCAAGCCGCCCTGCAAGAGAGTGAAGCGCTCAATCGAGCCATTTTGCAGGCTTTGCCCGATCTCCTCATACGCATGCGTCGAGATGGCCTCTGTCTGGATATGCAATATCCCAGTGACTTCAACGTGATGTGCCCGAAGGAACAACAGGTTGGGCGGCGGGTGCAAGACATACTGCCCGCAGCGATGGCGACACATCGCTTGCA
>CALCPB010000506.1 GCA_937897665.1 uncultured Halomicronema sp.
GCTACCCAGCTGCAGCCTAAACATCCCCGCAGTCAACAGCCAAATGCCCGTGGCAAACACCGTCCCCGGTAAGATCGGTGTCGCTCGGGCGGAAGATTTTTGACTCGTGCGATAGAGCAGCCCAAACACCAAGGCAATGGTGGATGCGGCCAAGCACCACCGCAAGACTTGCGCAAACAGATGCTGCACAAAATTAAAGAGGGGAGACTCAGTCGCCCCCTGCAGGCTAACGGGCATGGCCATTAAGACGCAGCCTAGAGCCAACAGCGTCAGACTGGCGCTCACCCCGGCCACCAACACCGTCGTGAGTCGCTGTCGCAGTGATGGCACCAGATGCGAAGCCAAATCACCATCAGAGCGGATGATTTGCTGCGCTAGC
This sequence comes from uncultured Halomicronema sp., assembly GCA_937897665.1. GTDB lineage: Bacteria > Cyanobacteriota > Cyanobacteriia > Phormidesmidales > Phormidesmidaceae > Halomicronema. Next base: position 380 of record CALCPB010000506.1, read on the forward strand.
CCCACGACTTTGAGCCATAGGCTCAGGCCCAAACTGGTCGTCATGATCAGCAATCCCCAGCGATGCCAGAGCTGCCATGCCGTTTGGGTTTGCGTGATTAGCGTGGTGATGGTAGAGGCGAGGTCAGGCAGCCATTGGTTCAGCCCCACTGTGATAAACAGACTCACGCTGTTGTTGAGGGTCGCCGCTGCGAGCACCGCCAAACCGCCAAACAACCAACAGCAGGCAATCCCGTAGGCGATCGCGGCCCCTTTTAACCAGTAGCGATGCCGCGCCGCCTGCAGCAGCAAGGCCCGCCACAGCGACAGATGCCAATAGCTGCCGGCTGTACGTTTGACCGGTGGTGGCGGCGTTGCCGGCGGTAGCTGATAGGTCGTGGCAGGCGGTGGCTCTGGCGGCTGTGACGAAAACTGACGGGAGGGAGGCAGAGACATGGCAACCGAGCTGAGCAGGTTTGTCGCAAGATAAATGTGCAGGCTGATTAAGCAGCACTGACGTTAGCCGTCATTATGCAACGACAGACAAAAACGTGCCTGGGTAGAGGGGGTATTCGTTCTCACTGCGACAGATTTTTAACATGGGGGATGGGTCATCAGCAGACTGCCCCAAAGCCGGGAACAAACTTAATTAAGTCAGGCCGACACGGAACTCCTGAACAAACTCAGGCAGAAAAAAGCGCAACTTCCGCAGAATATCAGGGAATTCTGCGCCATAGGTTGTAAAAAGGAACGTTGAGTCAGCCGATTAGGAGATTCTCATTCTTCTGATGAGTGGGGCTGGTTTAATAGTTGGAGATTTTGTGGTTTCCGGGTTCCTACCGGTTGATGATGTTGATTGGGCACATAGAGGCGCTCTGGTATGAGTAAGTTTGCAAAATTTGTGGTGTGGTTGGGCGTGGGTGTCTGCACGAGCGTATTGCTGGTCGGTGCACCCGCCCTGTTTAAAGGGCACGGAGCGATCGCGACCGCTCAGCGCTTGACGGCAACGGTGCCGGCCGCCGCGATCGCCCAACAAACGGGGGATCTCGGCATTCCTCAAGACTTTGAACCGTTAGCACCAGGGAATTTCCCTTCCCGCGATCTTCGCTTCCAGTCCGAAGATCCGGCTGATCAAATTGCCCCGCCGGGCCTACTGGTGCGTCCCGGTGACGCCCCTATTTCGCATTTCTTTGGCCTGCGCATGCAAAAGGAATTGGATAGCCTGGTGGGCCGATTTGAAAGTGCCCTCTTTTTAGCCAGCGCGGCCGATCAGCCCACCCAAGTCCAGCTGCCTACGGTCAATGCTGCCGTTACCACCAGCGAAGACAAATCTTTGGTCGCCAGTAGTGGTGGGGTGACCTCGCCCGTTTTGCAAGAAGCCCGACAGCTCCGGCAAGACTGGCCCCAACTCCTCGAAAATCAGGCCTATGGTGAGGCCCGCACACGGTGGCTGCAGGTACGCGAAGCCCTTTGGGCAAACTTTCCCCTCGATCAGCCCTTCGCGCAGCCCGAAATTCGGTCGATGTGGCTCGATCGCGGCAGCATTGTGCGGGCTGGTTCGCGCCCGCAGCTGGCAGCGCTGTTCGACAACATGCAGGCGTCGGGCATCAATACCGTCTTTTTTGAAACCGTGAATGCGGGCTACCCCATCTATCGCAGCCGCGTCGCCCCCCAGCAAAATCCGCTGACAGAAGGGTGGGATCCCCTGGCCGATGCGGTCGAACTGGCTCACGAGCGCGGCATGGAACTACACGCCTGGATCTGGGTCTTCGCCGCCGGTAACCAGCGCCACAACGCCATCATGAATAAGTCCGATGACTTTCTGGGGCCGTCGTTGGCAGGCAATCCGGACTGGGTGGGCTACGACCAAGACGGTCGGCCGATTCCGCTGGGACAGACCAAGGCGTTTTATGACCCGGCCAATCCCGAAGTCCGCGAGTATTTGCTGCAGCTCGTCGATGAAATCATCAGCGATTACGACGTTGATGGCTTGCAGCTCGACTACATTCGCTATCCCTTTCAAGATCCGTCGGCAGAGCGCAGCTACGGCTACGGCATTGCGGCCCGGCGCGAGTTTCGCCGCCAAACCGGCGTTGACCCGATTAACCTAACGCCGACGACCGATGCTTGGGCCCCTCGGGCGGAGCGCGAACGGCAGCGATCGCTCTGGGAAGCCTGGAATACCTTCCGGATTGAACAGGTGACCAGCTTTGTGGCCGAAACCTCGCAGCTGGTGCGCAGCAAGCGGCCCGATGTGGTTCTCTCGGCGGCCGTCTTTGCCATGCCCGAGCGCGAGCGGCTGCAAAAAATTCAGCAAGATTGGACGGCCTGGGCTCAAGACGGCCTCGTTGATTGGATTGTGCTGATGAGCTACGCCCAAGACGCTAATCGGTTTGCAGAAATGATCAATCCCTGGGTCGTCGAGCAAGACTACGGCTCGACCCTGGTGATTCCCGGCATGCGTCTGTTAGGCATGCCGGTGCCGGTCATGATTGACCAGTTGCAGACGCTGAGGGATATGCCCGCCACCGGCTATGCTCTGTTTGCCACTGACAACCTGGACAGCCGTATTCAAACGGTGCTCAACCAGACCCAAGGCAGCCATAACAGCGCGGTGCCCCAAACTAATGCCTACGCGACTGCCGCAGCGCGTTTTGCCGCCCTGCAACAAGAGTGGAACTGGCTCTTGGCCAATGGTCAAATGACCCTCCAGCCGCGACTCGCTGATCGCTGGCTCGCCGACGTCAATACGGTGGGAGCCAGTTTGGCGACGCTGGCGAATGATCCTGCATTGGCCTCATCTGCCGTGCAGGCCCAAGTCAGCGACCTCAAGCGAAACGTTGGGGTCGGCGTTGAGCTAGAAACTGCTACCTCTACCGACTATCGGTTTACGACCTGGAAAAACCGCTTAGAAGCAATCAATCGCTTTTTGGTCTACGGTGACGCGAAGCGGAGCTGATCGGCGATCGCGGGCAATCACGGACGCTAGTTAATGGGGTTGGCAGGGGGCCGCACTGCCACACTCGCCGCCGATAATTAGAAAGCTCTAATTAGCGGCGGCGGGTGTCATCGCCTAGCGTGACGCACCAAAGCCAAGCCTGGCGGTGCGTTGGGCTGTCGCCACAACACACCCTACAGCAATATTTATGGATGGCTACCGACTTATCAACGGCAGGTCAGGGGCAGATTGGCGACCCGCTCAGCATCCCCTTTAAGCCTCTGATCAGGCAACGGCAAAGCCTCATCCAGGCTTTTGCGGCAGTGCATCAGGCAGGATGGAAACGGCCGGTATTTTATACCGATTCTGCATGACAGTGCTACAGATCGAGGATCCCCCGCTGTCGCCGCCCCCTTGGGAAAGGGGCTATTCACCACCCGAATCTTGCTGCCCCCCTTTTTTCCAAGGGGGGGTGGGGGGATCGTTCCAGTACGGGCATCTGTAGTCCAGTTTTAGAGAATTGGTATTAGCCATCGGTTAAGGGCAGCGGCCCGGTGGCGGCCAACGGCTTGCGGAGGATCTGCCGGAGTTATGGTGGTTTGCTAGATGGCTGTTCACTTTGGCGCGCTCTGAATCCTTCGTGCATCAGCAAAGTGGCTGCAGTCTCGTTCTGAACTGGACTGGCGACTGTGATAAATTTGAGCCGATTTTAGGGAGTTGCTTAAAAATCGCCTTCCCAATCGCTGGGGTTGAGCACGTGTCGCAGCATTCAGCCTGTAGCGGTCGGAGTCCTCTGCAGCAAGGGCAAGTCTTCGACGGGGCTCAACTCGATGATCCGCGACCAGATCTCGTCGCCGGAGCCAGTGAATGAGTGCTGTGCTGCAATCGACTGAAAATGATTGAGTGGGCTACCAAAATCATTGCTTCCGAGGATTAGACAACCGCAAGGTTACTGATTTCTAAGTTTTGCAACGCCCACTGCCCATCAAGCGGGAAACTGCTTGATGGGCTCGAAAGCTTTAGAGACGAATACGTTAGGGTATCCGTTAAGGATGTTCTCCCCCAGTGCGATCGCGCTTCGCATTTCGGGAAATATACTGAGGACAGCGGCCAGTTTGTGAACTGGTCTCCGGCATATTTTAGGTAAACGTCGGCATCGGGGTTGAAGCATTTACATAGAGTCTTAAACCATCCACAAGGGGAGCGGCCTGTTGCCCCCGCCTTCCTGCCCATGAACCATCCACTGCCTGATAACTCTCAAGGACACAGCTCCCTCGCCGCGATCATCCTCACTGACGCGGTCGGGTTTAGCGCCCGCATGTCTACCGACGAAGAAGATACCCTGGGCTTGATTCACCGTGATCTCAAGCTGATGGAGACCCTCTGTCAGCAGTTTGAGGGGCAGGTCGTTAAATCGACGGGGGATGGTCTGCTGATGTGCTTTTCCAGTGCAGTGCAGGCTGTCAGCTGTAGCTTAGAAATTCAGCGTCAATTGGCTAGCCCCACTCAGACCTCCCAAAAACGACTAGAGCATCGCATCGGTGTGCATTTAGGCGATGTTTTCTTCAAAGATGATGATGTCATGGGCAACGGGGTCAATATTGCGGCTCGCCTGCAGACAGAGGCTCAGCCGGGGGGGATTTGCATTTCTCAGGTGGTCTATGAAGTGGTGAAATCGCGGCTGGCGCTCAACGCCTCCTATGCCGGGCCGCTACAGCTCAAAAATATTCAAGCCCCCCAACCCGCTTACCACGTCAATCATGACTTGGACGCGTTACCGCCGCCCGTGACCGCATCGGTGGAAGACGTGTCTGCGCAAGCGGTGACTGAAATCGAACCGCCGTCAGGTGCCCCCAAGCCCGTTGGGTCACCGCGCGATAAGCTCCGCCCTGGCAGCAAAATTGGGGGGCGTTATGTAGTGCAGCGAGTGCTTGGGCAGGGGGGCTTTGGTCGCTCATACCTGGTGGAAGACTCGCAACGATTTGGCGAAGCCTGCGTGCTGAAGGAATTTTTTCCGCGCAATGCCTCGAAGCGATCGCTGCAAAAGGCGCTGGATTTGTTTAAGCGCGAGGCGAAGACGCTTTACCAAATCAGTCATCCTCAAGTCCCTAAATTTTTGGCCGGGTTTACCCAAGAACAGCGCCTGTTTATTGTGCAGGAATACGTCCACGGGGTGACCTATTCGCATCTGCTTAAAGAGCGCAAGCGGGAGGGGCAAGCCTTTGCTGAGCCTGAGGTCAAACGGTGGATGATTCACATGCTGCAGGTGTTGGAATATCTGCATAATCTCAACATCGTGCACCGCGATATTTCACCCGACAATGTGATGTATTGTCGCGATCGCGACCTGCCTGTGCTGATTGACTTTGGCCTGGTCAATGACGCCATGAGCGAGATTTTGTCCGGCGATTTGGATGAAGAAGACATGCCGCGATCGGCTACCGTCGTCGGCAAGTTTGGCTACTCTCCGCCCGAACAGATTCAGCTGGGGCAGTGCTTTCCCTGCAGCGATTTGTACGCCCTCGGGGTGACCGCGATCGTTCTGCTGACTGGCCGGT
>CALCPB010000507.1 GCA_937897665.1 uncultured Halomicronema sp.
GCGGTTCTCCCGATGGCAGCGAGGGCGTGGTGGTGGAGAGCACTGGGGGGCGGATACTGTTGTCTGCCCAGCGAATGGCCAAGAGCCCCAGCCCCATCATGCCGACTACGCCCACGAGCCCCAGCGCAAACCAAACCAAGAGGGATTTCTCGGGAGAGCGCGGCAAGTAACGGCGGCTGGCGCCAGCGTTGGGGGTGGGTGGTGCACTTTGCGTTGGAGGGTGGTGAGTGGTCGCCGATCGCGCCGGGGGCAACGGCTGGGGGCGAGCGGGCGGCGGCACCTCGGGCAGCGTCTCATAGATCTCTAGACCGGCCTGCCGGGTCGGGTCACTGACCAAGACCTCGCCCTGATCGGCAGGCATGGGCGGCTCATCGGTACTGGTCGCGTTTTTAGAGAGCTGTTCAACGTAGCTGACCAGCAGCTCATCTTCATCGGCATCGGGGAGGGGGGCCGTTTCTAACTCGGTGAGCAGGGTGGCCGTGACGCCCTCGGCTAGGGGCACCTCAGGCACCTCGGGCACCTCGGGTTCGTTGACGAGTGGTGATGGTGGGGCCAGGGACGACGGCATGGCGGCAGCAGGTGCCGGCTCCGATCGCGGCAGCGGTACCGGCGGGTTCAGGGGCAGCAAATCGGTGTCAAGTGACTCATCGGTGGCTCCCCCGCCCTGGGTCAGGTAACCATCAAAATCTGGCTGCAAATATAGGATGGGCAAGGCCCAATAATGCTGATCAGAGCCAAACCCGGAGATGAGGCCCTGCCGGGTGCGACTCAGGCTCATGTCGATCGGAAAGCCAATACGCAGGTTGTGATAAAACAGCCGCGTAAAGGCGATCGCCACCTCATCAGGAATACGTTCGGCCATCGCGACGACTCCAGGCACGCCCCGATTGACTAGCGCCTGCACCAAGTTTTGCTGTCGCCAATCCATTTCGGCGTCATCGGCGGCGGTGTGACCACTGCGACAGGAGTTGAACACCGCCAACGCCACGTGATTGTTGACCAACAGACCGGCCAGATCATCGCCCGACAGCCGCTCAGTCAGGCCCGTCTGTCGATTAACTAGGGATAAATCGCCCCCGTTTTTACCAAAGTCGCTGTGGCCCGCATAGTGCAATACCTGATAGGTGCCCTGCTCTAGTTTCTGGGTGAGCAAAGCGCGATCGGGCTGGTCTAGCACGTCAATGCAAACGGGAGTCGCCTCACCGGGCTGGCTCGTAAACAGTTCGCGAATGTGCCCCGCTTCTTGCAGCAGCTGCAGATGATCTTGGTCTTCAGGACCAGCGATGACCAACAGGACGTTGATCGACGTCCCGACTTCAAGGCGCTGGGGCGCACCAGCCGTGGGTTCCATCAGCGGGTTAGCGGCGTACCGCGCAAAGGTAAGGTTTGGCCGGGTGGTCAGGGGTTGACCACTGTGCTGCAGCACTTCCCAAGGTAGCCGCTGCAAGCGACTCTCTTTTAACCCCAGCCGCAAGCGCAAAACCTCGTGGCGGTTTTGGGCAATGCCCCGTGCCCGCAACCAGCTTTCGCGAATCGCCTCATCTTGAAACAGCGCATTGTAGAGTTTACTGCCCAGTTGAGGCAGGCCCGCTGGGCGATCGCTCAAATCCACCGTGCCCTGCAATAACCCCATCAGCGGATCATCCATCGCCGGTTGCGCCAGCTGTAGCCACTCATCCACCGGCCAGTCAACCTGGGCTTCGGCGACGGGCACCCCCGCTGCAGCGTCTTCGGTGCGGATCAGGTAGCGATCGCTGCCCAGCGATGTAATTGAGAGGTGAAATTCTTGAGTCACGGTGACAGGGGCGGTAACAGGGGCTGTCTAGAGCATGCCCAAAAGCGGGGCATTTGCAGAACGTTTCTCTCAGGGTAAGTCACCCCTCTGACAATCGGCTGTGGGGGGTGACCCCAATTGCTTTTGGCATAGGGACGATCGCTTTAGGATAAATTCACCTAACTACACCCTTAAGCTGACCATGAACCAGATCGTTTTCTTCTACAGCGGCTCAGAACCTTTGATTCGCATCATTGTCGTGGGTTCCTTGGCCTATTTCAGTCTGGTGCTTTTGCTGAGAATTTCTGGCAAGCGCTCACTCGCGCAGCTGAATGCTTTTGATTTTGTCG
>CALCPB010000508.1 GCA_937897665.1 uncultured Halomicronema sp.
ACCTACAAGGTTAGCCGGGGAGGGGCAAATGGGGTGGGTTGAACCACTCTCAGCGGGAGGATCGACACCCACCCCGCTTGTGGCAACCCTCCCCAAAGAGGATAGTTGCTTCAACCGGTTGGTAAGCCGGCCTCATGCCCTTATCCCGGATTCAGGTTACCTAAGAGGCTGTATGAGAAGTGTCAGCGCGTAAGTTTGCTACGCCAATCGCCTCACCATCAAGCGAATCATCGAGATGTAGACCATCGCCTCAGAAGAAGCAGGCAAACGCTCATAATCCTTGCTCAATCGCCTCGACCACTTGAACCAGCCGAAGGTGCGCTCAACTACCCATCGCTTCTTGAGGAGAACAAAGCCCTTCGCCTCTTCCGGCCGCAAAACGACCTGCAAAATCCAGCCCAAGCTGTCCATCACCCAGTGTAGAAAGGGTTCTCCGCTGTAGCCCCCGTCAGCCCAGACTAGATAGAGCCGTTTGACCGGCTTGCTCATCTGCTTGACCTGCTTGAGCAGACGCTTGGCCTCGGTCTTCTCCGAAGCGTTGGCAGCGGTGACCAACACCCGCAGCACCAACCCGAGCGTATCGACCGTCAGATGACGCTTACGCCCTTTGACCTGCTTGCCGCCGTCATAGCCAACCGCTTCGTTCACCATCGTTGCACTCTTGACGCTTTGGCTGTCGATGACCGCTTGTGAAGGGCTTTCGGGTCTGCCGCTATCGGCCCTGACCCAGCCGCGCACCCGGTCGTGAATCGCGACCCAAGTCCCGTCTTTGCGCCAGTTGCGAAAGTAGGTGTACACCGTTGACCACGGCGGCAGGTCGCCTGGAATATCGCGCCACTTGCACCCCTGAACCACCACATACAAAATGGCATTGATGACGGCAAACATCTCTACCGAGCGAGGTCGTCCACCCGGCTTTGCGGGCGGAATTAACGGTTCTATCAGTTCGAACTGTTCTCCGGTCAGGTTGCTTGTGTATGCTTTACTCATGGCTCTCACGGTGCTGTTTGCTTTTCAACTTCAGCTTATCCGTGTGAGCTTTTTTATGTCAGTTCGGGCTTCTCAAACAACCTCTTAGCGATCGCCCACAGCCAAGAGCCCATCAATTCAAGCAGAACTAAAGAGGCTCGCCATCTACCATGGTCAAGGCAACCCTCAGCGCCCCGATCGCCCATGCAGCTCCCTTTTCTAAATGACTTAAACCGACGCTTCCGCAAACTTGTCGCTGGCTACTGGACAGCCCGAATCTCCCGACTGCTTTGGGTTGTACTTGGTTTGGTATTGGTCTGCTGGCTACAGGGCATGCCGCGCAGTCACGCCGTTACCACCATCAATATGGCTCGCCCCACGTGGGATACGGGCTGGTTTCAAGCGGAAGTTTATCGAGAGTTATTGACTCAGTTGGGCTACTCGGTGAATGCGCCCAAAACCCTGAGTAATGAGCAATTTTACGAACAGGCGGCGGCTGGGGAAATGGATTTGTGGGCAAGTGGCTGGTTTCCATTACACAATCGCTACCTGGAGCAGCCAGATATCGGTGGAGCCCTAGAACCCGTGGGGTTTGAGGTGCCAGATGGCGCTTTGCAGGGGTATCTCGTCGATAAGGCAACGGCCGAGCAGCTCAACATCCAGAGCCTCGCTGACTTGACTCGCCCCGAAGTGATCGCAGCACTGGATGGCGACGGCAACGGCAAAGCCGATTTGATTGGCTGCAATGCAGAGTGGGCCTGTGCCGAAGTCATCGATTACCACTTGCAGGAATATGGTTTGAACGATGTTGTTGACCACATGCAAGGGGACTACGCACCGTTGATGGCCGCCGCGATCGCCCGCCTGAGGCAAGGTGAGTCGATCTTGTGCTACACCTGGACGCCAAACTGGACGGTCAACGAGCTGTCGCCTGGTAAAGATGTGGTGTGGATCGAAGTCCCCTACGCCAGCCTGCCAGCGGGTCAAAAAGCCCTGGAAAGTGAAACCGTCATGACCGGCATCACTGGCTGCGTAGCGGATCCCTGCACATTAGGATTCCCGCGCAACGACATCCGAGCCGTGGCCAATAGTGAGTTTTTAGCGGCTCATCCCGCCGTGCGATCGCTGCTCGAACAGGTCACCATTCCCTTGGCTGACATCGCCGCGCAAAACGCCCTCATGCCTTCCCGAGAGGGAGAGGAAGATGACATTCGCCGCCATGCTCAGGACTGGATCGCGGCTATCCGCTCTACTGTAGATGATTGGTTATCCACGGCCCGCGCTACGGGTGAGATTGCGCCCTCGGCGGCTGCCGAACCCGCCGCCGCCCCCTTGGTGCCCCCGCCGCTCGACCCGGTTCGCATTGTGACCCAACGCTTTGAACCCTTTGTGACCTATGAAGATCACGAATATCAGGGGTTTAGCATTGACCTCTGGCAGGCGATCGCCCGCGAACTCAACCTCACTTATGAATTGGTGGGGGTGAACTCGGTGGCCAAACTACTGGATGAAGTCGAGCGCGGGGCGGCAGATCTGGCGATCGCTGGCATTGGCATCACGTCTCAGCGCGAAGCCCGGCTGGACTTTTCTTACCCCTATTACGAATCCGGCCTGCAGGTCATGGTGCCCAGCGACCAGAGCGAACTAGGGAAACTGCTATCGGTGGTCGGCGCTGTGCTGCGATCGCCGCGACTGTACTACGGCATCGGCATTCTCATCCTCATTTTGCTGATCGTCGCTCACCTCCTTTGGCTATCTGAGCGCAACCACAACAGTGAGTTTCCCGATGGGTATCTGCATGGCATTTGGGAGGCCTTTTGGTGGGCCGCGGTGACGGTAACCACGGTCGGCTATGGCGACAAAGTACCCACCCGAGCCGCTGGTCGTTTCTTTGGCCTGATTTGGATGTTTTCGGGCTATTTTGTGTTTGCTTACTTTACGGCCAGCATTGCCACCACCTTTACCGTGCAAGAACTGCAGGGGGTGATCAACGGTCTCGAAGATCTGCCTGGCAAGCGCGTGGCCACCGTGGCCGAAAGCGCTGCCGCTGAGTTTCTGGATGGGCAGACCAATCTTCTATTTCGTAATTACAACACCCTCGAAGATTTGTACGTTGCGGTGGAGGCCGAGCAAGAGGTCGATGCCGTCGTCTATGATGCGCCGGTGTTGCAGTACTTCGTTTCTCACCAGGGGCAGGGCAAATATCAAGTGGTGGGCGATGTCTTTAAATCCTTAAACTACGGCATTGCGCTGCAGCCAGACAGTGCTTATCGTGAGGCGATTAATGCCGCGCTGCTCAAACTGTATGAAACGGGCCAGTATGACGACATTTATCAAGCGTGGTTCGGTTTGGGGCAAGGGTAATCGCCGATCCGCAGCTCCACTGCAGCCCTCCGCAACTGTTGGTGCAAACGACGGTGGGAGATCAGTGAAAGAGGTGAAGATGGGTGGCTAAAGGGAAGTGGGGAGCGCTTTACCGATGATGGAAGGAGCGCTGTTGACTCACCTTCACGTTGGCCAAGATCCGCTCTTCTGTTCGGCAATGGCTTATACCAATTGGCTGAATTTGGACTACACATCCAAAACCCGTGTAGCCCCTTAGACAAGGGGGCAACCACAGCGAGGGATCTCCGATCTGTAGCACTACTTTGCAGAATTAGTATTAGCCTGATCGCTCCATAGTCGGCATCGTGCTGGAGACAATGCCTCGCTCAGGTTGCCTGGCTCCTCGGACGTCAATGGAGAGTTGAAGGAAGCATCGTGATTCAAATTTTCCGGCTAGGGGGCAAAAAAATCCGGCTAGGAATCCTCTTGATGACTATTTCCGCCTAATCTACGGACTGGGTTGTAGTACGGGATGATGGCTGTATGAGTGCATCGGGTCAGTCGTATCGAGAAGTTTTAATTACCTACCTGAAACCTCAACGCGGGCGAGTTGTCTGGCTGGCGATCGCCCTATTGAGCAGCATTGCCCTGCAGGTGCTCAACCCGCAGATTCTGCGCTACTTCATCGATACGGTCATGGCCGGTGGACCGCAGCCAGTGTTGGCGCTAGCGGCCTTGGGATTCGTGGCAATCGCCTGTCTGCGCCAGGGATTAGAAATTGTCGCCACCTATTGCAGCGAAACGGTGGCCTGGACAGCCACCAACGATCTGCGCCTGGACTTAGCCCATCACGTGCTCCACTTGGATCTAGCTTTCCACAAGGCCCATACACCCGGCGAACTGGTCGAGCGCGTCGATGGTGATGTGGATGCCCTTTCCAGGGGCTTCTCGCAGTGCATTTTGCATGTGGTCGGCAACGGCCGGCTGGTCATCAGCGTCTTAGGCATTCTCTGGATAGAAGATTGGCGTGCCGGGTTGAGCCTTAGCCTGTTTGCCTTGGCGGCTTTAGGGATTCTCGGTCGTTTGCAAGCCTTAGCCGTCGAGCCCTGGCGGGTTTATCGCCAGATCAGCGCCGAGTTCTATGGCTTCATCGCTGAATACCTGAGCGGTCTGGAAGACATTCGAGCCAACGGGGCCGTCGGGTATGTAATGCACCGCTTCTATCAGCTCCTGCGACGCTGGCTGGCGGCCTTTCACAAAGCTCGTTTCACGAGTACTTTGCTATGGGGCGGCACGGTGGGGTTGTTCACCATCGGCAACGCGATCGCCCTCGCCGTTGGTGCATATCTTTGGCAGCGTCAGGCCATCACCATCGGCACCGTCTACTTACTGTTCTATTACGCCACGCTGCTGCAAGATCCGATCGAACGCATTCGCGAAGAGTTAGAGCAATTTCAACAGGCGATCGCCAGCCTTCAACGCATTCAAGATCTACTCAGCCATCGCAGCCAACTCAATTCCGACGGCCAAGCCGTATTGCCCAATGGGCCGCTATCGGTGGAGTTTGATGGCGTGTGGTTTGGGTATGAGACAGAAGATGGCAGGCAGCAGGCAGACGTTTTGGGGAATAGGGAACAGGGAACAGGGAATAGGGAACAGAAAAGAACAAAGAACAAAGCCCTACAAAACTCAAAACTCCCTCTCTCACCCATCCACCCATCCTCTCATCCAC
>CALCPB010000509.1 GCA_937897665.1 uncultured Halomicronema sp.
CATGTGGGGATATTGGGAGCCTTGCCCGGTGAATAGGAAGGCGATTCTGCGAGGTGTGTGGGCGAAGGAGGGAGTAGGTTGGTTGGTGATTGCTGCCAGTTGGCTTTGGGCGTCTTGCCGAGAACTGACTGCGATCGCAAGGCGATGGGAGAAGTGCGATCGCAACTGATGTCCGCTCCAACAAATGTCTACTAACGAAGCGGTAGTGTTCGGGAGCCATTCGGCGTATCGCTGCGCTAACTCTTGCAAAGCCCCTGAGTCTTTTGCCGCCAGGGTGAGCAAATGCCAGGTACGGTTTTCGTTCTTCGTTCTGCTTCGCGCGGGCCAAGCCCTACGTTCTTCGTTCTTGGCTTTTTGGTCTACTGCCGCCGCTAAAATCACATGGGCATTCGTGCCGCTAAAGCCAAAGGAACTGATCCCAGCGAACCGAGGCTGATCAGCGTTCCAGGCCTGAGCCTGTGCGGTGACAGCAATAGGCAGGTCGGCCCAGGAAATATGAGGGCTAGGCTGATGAAAATGGAGGTGTGGCGGCAGGGTCTCGTGCTGCATGGCCAGGACGACTTTGATCAGTCCGGCGATGCCAGCGGCGGCTTCGAGGTGGCCAATATTCGTCTTGACAGAACCGATGTACAGCGGTTGCTCAGAGGTGTGGCTGCTGCCAAAAACAGCTCCCAGCGCTCCCACTTCGATCGGATCACCCAGGGAGGTGCCGGTGCCGTGGGCTTCGATGTAGCCAATCTGTTTGGGTTGGAGATCGGCTTGCGCCAGGGCTTGCCGAATCACCGCTTGTTGAGCGGGGCCATTGGGCACGGTCAGTCCACCGCTGCGACCGTCTTGGTTGACGGCAGAGCCGCGAATTAGCGCCAAGACAGTATCGCCATCAGCCACTGCATCGGTCAATCGCTTGAGTACCACCACGCCACCGCCTTCGCCACGAGCAAAGCCGTCGGCAGCGGCATCAAAGGTTTTGCAGCGACCATCAGGAGCTAGCATGCGCGCTTGGGAAAAATTGATGCTGAATTCGGGAGCCAGCAGCCGGTTGACACCCCCAGCAAGGGCCGCATCGCACTCTCGGTTCCGTAAGCTCTGGCAGGCCAGATGCACCGCAACTAAAGAAGAAGAGCAGGCGGTATCGACCGCTAAGCTCGGACCAGTCAATCCTAAGCTGTAGGACAATCGCCCCGCGGCCGCACTGTGGGAGTTTCCCGTTGCTAGGTAGGCGTCCATGTCCGTTTCCGATCGCTGTAGCAGGTGTCGGGAGTAATCATTGCTGCTGATGCCCATAAAGACGCCGACCGGCTGACCCGACCATTGCTCTGGCACCACGCCCGCGTGTTCCATGGCTTCCCAAGCCACTTCCAGCAGCAGCCGCTGTTGGGGGTCGAGGCTGACTGCCTCCTTCGGGGCAATGCCGAAAAAGTTCGCATCAAATTCTTGGAGATGATCGACAAAGCCGCCATAGCGGGTGACAATTTTGCCGGTCGTGGCGGGCGCAGGATGGTGATAGGCGTCAGCGTTCCAGCGATCGCTAGGCACTTCGGAAATGGCATCTCGTCCCTCGTGTAAAAGCTGCCAAAAGGCCGCTGGACTATCGCCCCCACCGGGAAAGCGACAGCCTAAACCGATAATAGCGATCGGCTCGGTGCTCGCCTGCTGCAGTTCCGAGACCTTGGCCTGCAACTTTTCGATGGCCTGAAGTGCGCGGGCCATCCGTTGGTTATTCGAGGTGGAGTTGTTGTTAACCACAGAATTGCCTAGTTCATTAAGTCTTCGAGATCAGCCAGTTTTCGATCGAGTTGAGCCGCGAGATCCGCTTCCGGCAAGGAGGGCTCAGCGTTGGTAGCGGCATCGGTTGCCGCCCGTTGAGCCTCCGGTGCAAAAGTCGGGGCCGCAACCGTCAGCGGCTCCGTTAGCAACTGCTCAGCCAAATAATCCAGCAGCCGTTCCACCGTGGGGTAGTCGAAGGCCACCGTAGCGGGTAACGAACAGCCCAAACTCCCTTGCAGACTATTCTTCAACTCCATTGCAGTGAGGGAATCTAGCCCGAGGTCAAAAAAGCCTGCTTGTCGATCCAACGCCTCTGGAGCAAACCCGAGAATCTGACTGATTTGTGTACAGACATAGCCATCTAGCAAGGCCCGCTGCTGTTCTCGGGGCGTCGCTGCCAGCTGCTGACGGAAGGCTGCCCGTTCGACCCTGTGTGACAGCTTGGAGTCCGTTGATCCCATTTCTGAATGGCTATTCTCCCAGTGAAAGGGCTCCAAAAATGGCGACTGGTCGAGATTTCCCTGGCGCGGCAAGGCTGACCATTCAATAGGCACGATGCCGATCTGCGGGACGGGCTGGGTCCAGACCTGGGCCAGTTTTTCCAGCCCCTGCTCCGGTGAAATCAGGTTCACGCCCGGCAGCCCGGTCAGCGCCTTGCCCTGCTGATACTTTAAGGCTGAGCCGATGTCTGACCAGGCTCCCCAGTTGAGACTGAGCGCCGGTAGCCCCTGCGATCGCCGATAGTGGGCCAGCCCGTCGAGAAAGGCATTCGCCGCCGCATGATTAGCCTGTCCTGGTGTGCCGATAAGTGAAGCTGCTGAGGAAAACAGCACAAAAAAGTCCAGCGGCAACGCTTGGGTCAGCTGATGTAAATGCCAGGCACCCTCGACCTTGGGGGCCAAGACTCGCTCAAACTGCTCCCAGATCAACTGTTCGAGCCGACCATCACTCAATACGCCAGCAGCATGAATCACACCCCGGAGTGGATAGGGCGACGCGGCAATTTGATGCAGTACCGCTGTCAGCGCTTCAGCCTCACAAACGTCGGCCTGCACGGTTTCGACCGTGACTCCCTGAGCTTGCCAAACTTGAATTTGTTCACGTACTTCAGTTGTGGGTTCGCGCCGACCCATCAATAGGAGATGACGTGCCCCTTGAGCGATCATCCACCCAGCGACCTGTTGGCCCAGCCCACCCATGCCACCGGTGATGAGGTAGGTGGCAGAGGAGTGGATGGGGAGTGAGGGAGTGGGCTTCGACGTGAGCTCAGCCGAACGGGAGTGGGGGAGTGGGGGAGTGAGGTTTTGACTGGGTACTAGGTTGTTAGTTGTTGGTTGTTGGTTGTTGGTTACTGGTTCTGGGTATGGGGTTCGGAGTTCTAAGCTCTTCCTATTCCTTTCTGCCTTCTGCCTTCTGCCTTCTGCCTTGCCTCTATACTCTGTTCCCTGTTCCCTCTCCCCTACTCCCTGTTCCCTAGTCCCTTCTACATTGAGCACAACCTTGCCGATATGCTTGCCTTGCTGCATGGTGCGAAAGGCTTGAGTGGCTTCGCTAAGAGGAAAAGCGGTGTGAGGGATCGGGCGGAGGACACCGGACTCAAACTGCTGATGCAGGATTTGCAGCATGGACTGAATCAGGTCGGGCTGTTCTTGACAAAGGGCCACTAGGTTGACTGGAAAGTAGGCTTTGTTGTTGGGAATGGACAGGTCCCCTAACCCCAGTTCGATAAAACGCCCATCGGGACGCAACACCTGGAGGCTACGATCGCGAAACTCACCGGCTAGGGAATTGAGCACGATATCGACGCCGCTTCCCTGAGTTAGAGCCGTAATTTCGTCCGCAAAGTCAAGCGTGCGGGAATTAAAGATGTGGGTGATGCCGAGCGATCGCAGTGCTCCCCACTTGCTAGAACTAGCCGTTGCAATGATTTCCGCCCCGACCGCTTGGGCGATTTGAATCGCGGCTTGTCCGACGCCACCAGCGGCGGCATGAATCAGCACGCAATCGCCCGCTTTGATCTGAGCGCACTCTACTAGGCTGTAGTGAGCCGTCAAAAAGGCCACTGGAATGGTAGCAGCGGCTGTCAGGGATAGGTTCTCGGGCACCGGCATCACCATCGCCCGGTTGACCGTCACAAACTGGCCAAAGCTACCGGCAGCAATGCCCATGACCCGCTGCCCGACCGCCAAATCCTGCACCGCATCGCCGACTGCGACCACTTCGCCTACGCATTCGCAGCCCAAGACGGGCTCACCGGGATACTGCCCCAGCGCCATGAGCACATCGCGAAAGTTCAGCCCAGTAGCCGCCACTTGAATTTCGACTTCGTCAGCCGCCGGAGAACGACGATTAATAGGCTCAAAGGTCAGATTTGTTAGCACACCGTGTTCGGAAATTGCTAAGCGAACAGATGAATCGGTTGTCGCCTCCGTCAGGGTGTAGGGCTGCAAGCGAGCAACTCGTCGCTGCTGGGATTGCAGGCAAACCTGCTGCTCAGGGGAGTCGGCTAACAGCTCTGTAACTAGCAGCTCGATCGCATGACCTACTAGGTCTACGCAGGTGCAGCGGAGTTCAGGATGTTCGAGGTTAACCGTTTTCGCAAATCCCCAGAGGGGCGATCGCGCTAACCCAGTTGCGGTCAGGTTCAGCGGCGTTGCCCCTGGTGTTACCAGATAAAGGCGAGGAGCCGAAGATTGCTGGGCTTTCAGCAAAGCTTGCACAAGATGCAAGGTCCGATGGCAGGTGGCCTGAGCGATCTCAGGAATGGCCTCGTCCTTCTCAGACGAAGCGGTCAAATAGACGACTCCTTGCCAAGTCGATGCCATTTGCAAAATTTGCAAGAGCTGAGGCACCCAGTCAGAAGCCGACCAGTCAAAAGAGAACCCATTTTGTCGGTCACGGAAGAGGTTGGGTGAAACCAGCTTAGGGGACTGCCCCTGCTGTCGCAGGCTGTCCGCTAGTACCTCCCCCATTTCCATCGATACGGACAGGATCAGCCAGTT
>CALCPB010000510.1 GCA_937897665.1 uncultured Halomicronema sp.
CCCAAGCGTAGGCACCGCCCCCTGACAGAGATAGCTTGGCCGCTACCACACCTGAGCTAGCGACAACAGAGATTACCGTTCCTAGCGTTCCAGATACTGTGCCCATCAGCGCTGAGTCAGTCTTAGGCAGCAATCTGACAAACGACCTAGATGCCGCCACCCTGGCTCTAGCCTCAGCAGATATTGCCTTCCCGACAGCAGTAACCGTCAGTTCAGCCCTGAGTAATCTGAACCTAACACCTATCAGCACCGCCGTTGCCGCAGCGGAACAGCTGGCCCTCGCGATCGATGACTCTTCGACAACATCGCTCGCACCCTCAGCCGCTGGGTTCTCCTCCACAGAAGTCTTTGCCCCCTTACCGACTGTGGAGGAGCCGACGGCGGCAGAGGGCCCTCAGGCATCAAATGCGCTGGAGCCGCCCGAAGCGATCGTGCTGCCCGTCATTCCCGCACCTGATGTGACGATTGCCAACCCCCTTGAACCTCAACCGGTCGTCTCAGCGACTAACGAGATCGAAGAGGTGATCCAACCCCTCGGCAATTTGCCGGAACTGCCTGCCAACACCACAGCCTCGACGACAACAGTCACCACTCCGCTGCGAGTTCCCGGTGCCAACATTCCCATAGTGTCGGGCGAAGAATTGCCAGACAAATTTACAACCGGAGCTGCAGCTGCTCTCCCGAACGAAGGTCCACCGCCCCCACCTTCACTCGCTTCATCTCTCGGGTTAACCTTTAAAGTCTTGGTTGCGGGGAGCGATCGCACCATTCAAGATGCCGTTCGAGCCAGAGTACCAGACGCCTTTCGGACCCAAGTGAACGGCCGTCAATATATGCAGGTGGGTGCATATCCTACCTTCGAAGAAGCTCAGGCATTGGTTGACCAACTCAGTCAAGCCGGCCTACAGGCTCAGGTCGAAGAAATCCCTTAATCTTTAACCTTCAGGCTTTATTCAGTAACAATCATTCCGCAAGCAAACGAAGAGTTTACTTTGCAGGGTTCGTTGACGTCTTAGAAAATTGAATATACCAAGGTGGTACAGTTTCAGTCAGCCACAGACCTTGTTCAGAGCGATAGAACGGATGAGCAGCTCGAAACATCTCTGCCGCTTTAATAGTCAGCACAATTGACTGACCATAGCGCTGTCCCCGCTGGATGGCAGTCAGCTCATCCGGCGATAATTGAACGTGCGATTGATTGCCTGGCATCAATCCCTGCGATCTCATCGTCGCGAGGAAACGCGTTGTGGTGCAATAAAACAAATACTGCGGGGGTTGTTCCGAAATAAGCGCTAGCTCAGCCTTTGATGACTGTTCTTGATAAGAGCGAATTCTGGATTTATCGGCATTAAAAATAAACGATTTCTCTTCACTATTGCCAACAATTTCCTCTAACAGTTCTCTAGAAATATGGATTCCCTGCTGACTTACTAAATCTATCAGTTCGCTGACATCAGCCCAACCTGTTTCATCCAGACGGAGTCCCACAGTCTGAGGCTTATGGCGCAAGATCAGACTCAAAAACTTACTTAATTTAACTAAATTTCTATCCATCTGCAGAGATTACGAATCCACCTCGCCCAGGTAACCGATGAAACACTTATAGGGCTTTTTAAGCGTCTTAACACTTAGACAACGTTTGGCCATCATTGTATCTTCAGTTCCTCTTGTTTCCTTGAAACCAGCAAGAAGATTTGAATTAGCCTCGCTATTCGCTTGCTCCTAGCATCTCGTTGTGATGGCCAACACCACCAGCTGACTCACAGGACAGTCATCGTCTATTGGATATCCAGTGCTATAAATCGATCAACTGCCTGATACATCCACTGAATAGGTAACTTCGGATCAGCACCAGTTTTTTGAAACCCTAGCGATCTCGCTAATTCAGCATAACTGGGATGAATGATGAGAGTATACATGTCCATCAGATTAGGAAAGTCTTGCTGCATCTTTGCCAAAGTTACCTGGGCATCTTGTAAAAAGGCCACTTGACAATGGGGTTGGTAAAGCTTTTCCACCATAAAGCTTCGGGCAAAAACTGCGCGGCAGTGAGGATCACCGGATAATGCAACTTTAAACGGGTCCACATCAGCGACTTGGCTCAGGTGCAGACCGCGGCTAGGCGGCGCGAAAAAATTAATTTCCGAGTCGCGCTGCGTCGGATACAACGCGTAGAATCCGACTGGATTTTGATTGTCATGACGACGCAACACTCGCATTCCAGTGCCATACTGCGCGGCCCAGTCTCGTAAGATATTAGCAATCCGATAGGGCACAGCCTCGGTATTACGGCTCAGCCAGTTGTAATTATTCGACAGCAGATTAGCGATCGGAATGGCATCACAACGTGGATCAAAATCATCGGGTGTCGCTGCCGGAAGGCTCGTCGGCTTTTTTTTAAGATCCAACAGTTCCGGTATGGGTAACAGTTCAATTTGCGTACAGTTACCGTCAAACTGTTTACGGATAAGACCCAAGGCAACCAATTTATCGAGCATCATGCCCGCAGAGCGATCGCTACCCCGCTCTTGATCACTATAAAAAATATTGGCAGCTTCACGACAGCTACACTCCACCAAGTCACCAGGAAAAGTCAACGATGTTAGCGGCGGCGTTAGCGGCACTTGTTGTTGACAACTTTTTTTTAGCAATAAATATAGCCATAGGCGCAAAAAACATTCTGCCCGTCGCTTTGTCATCCCAACTCTTGCCATTACCAAGCTTAAATATTGCTGATAAAGGTGAGGCGGTAACCATTGATTCAGCGCTTCAACATCAAAATAAGCTGACATGAGAACCGTAAAGCAAACTTTTTGAGTAAGTACCGGTCAACGTTAGTTCGATGACAGTTGCAAATCACAAGCTCTAGAAATCCTTGAACTTGGCAATAAAATAAGTGAAAGATTTTGCTCCTGAGAGTATTAATTGAGAAAGGTGTACCAAACTCTCAATAGTCTTTTTTATTGAGAAGGATAGCCGCATCAAATTTTCGGCGAGCCTGGATTTGTAGCAATTTTAGCGAGCAAACCGGCCAATCTGACATTGGCAAAAGCAGAAATGTTTTACCTTTTAATGCCAGCAGAGTTCCCAGGTTTCCTCTAATGGGTACCCTCCCATCATAAACATTCTAAAAACTTATGCACTTTCAAGCGTGCATCTTCCGATTCTGGCACTCTGCAGGGTAGTTAAGTATCATGATTGACAATCTAGACAAAGTGTCCACTAAGTAAGGGTTTTCCAGGGTACCTAATTCAACCTACTTGCCTCCCGCAGTGTTGGCTGCTGTCCAGGGAAGAAAGACAACTATATCGAGCTTAAGGTACAGAAATATAATCAGTTAAGCTTAGTACGCTGTAAATTAAGTTTCTGGCGGCTTTGCTGCAGCCGAGGTGTGCCGAATGTTGTCATAGTGGCGGCCCAGCTTTCTCCGTGCTGCAGTAATCGAGAACTGCCAGTTGATTTGGATACGCTGTTCATGACGTTCGCCCACCAAAGCGAGGACTTGGCGTTCCAATTCTTTCATTGTGGGAATCCGCTGATGCAAACAACCTCGCGCCAGCGCTGAAAACTCGATTTCAATCATGTTGAGCCAACTGGCGGACTTTGGGGTGTAGTGAAACTCGAAGCGCTGAGCAAGCGTGAAGGCTTCCTCAGCCGGTAAGTTTTCGTAGAAGGAACTGGCATTGTGGGTATTGAGATTGTCCTGCACCAAGCGAATTTTATGGGCCTGAGGATACTGGGCGGCCAGCGCTTGACAAAACTCGGTGTATTCCCGTTTGGTGCGTCGCGCATGGACTTGGGCCAGGCGACCTCCCGTCAACGGTTCAATCGCGGCGAGTAGCGCACACGAGCCGTGCTTTTCGTAGCTATAGTGCTCTCGATAAACGCGACCGCTCTGCATCGCCAGTGGGTCCACGGTTTCACCGATGAGAAAGCAGGGACGCTCATCGAAGCAAACCACCGGATAATCAGGGTCATAAGGTCGGGCATATAACCATAGAATCTGTTCCATTTGAGCGATGAAACGACTGTCTAGCCGACCAATGCACCAGGTTTTCTTCAGGTGCGGCTTTAACTCGTTTTTTTGAGAATCTTGCCGATTTGCGTATGCGAAATACTCTGGCAATAGTTCAACTCAACCGCTTTATCGGCCAACATGCGTAGGTCCCAGCGCTCGTGACCCACAGGCGCTTCACTACAGGCTAACGCCGTGATTTTCGCCCGTTGCTCGCCATCGAATTCGACGGGACGACCGGAGCGGGGCTTGTCGTGCAGCATTTGCAAGCCTTCTTGGCCATAACGCTCACGCCACCCTCGCACAGCACTTTCGGAGACACTCAAAGTCTGCGCTACCGCACTCACCGCTTTGCCACGGTCAAGTTCTAGCAAACCGGTTGCCCGTTTGAAGGTGCGCGCTGACAAGTGACCGTGGCGCAACAAATTGTCTAAATAGTCCCGGTCAGGAGAACTCAACTCGACATGGCGTTTTTTCATGATGCCCCAGAGGCGATGACAACTGAGGACAGTCTACTCACATCTCGCTAGTATCCCAGAAACTTAATTTACTAAGTACTAAGTTTGCAACTCATTAATTTTGGCCATTGGTCAGTTCTGGGAAAATCTCAACGCTTTTGCCTACGCGATCGCCACAGTGAATGCTCAGGCATGAGCGTAGAGTGCCGGAAAAGAAGAGTGTGATCGGCATCATTAGATTTCTAGTCCAACTACCTACAGCCTGCGCTTGATTAATCATCATCTGGACAAAGCTGAAATTGTTTGGATCTGAAGTCGCTGAACCCATGTGTGATGATGTTGAAGCCGAAGAAGAAAACGACATCGCCTTGTATACCTAGCGTTCCGGTTGAGCGGCTACCGATAACTTTATGCTGCAGACCAACTAATTTTGCACGTCCGCTCTAACCGGGTTACGGTGCGGCCTTGGTCGATGGCTTATACCAATTCTCTGAAACTGGGCTACAGATCTTTCTTGCGACTCCGCTCAAGGAACGTAGGCTGAGCGGAGTCGAAGCTGATTTGCATGTGTAGCTATAATTTGTAGAACTGGTATTAATTAAAAGCACGTTGACTGACACTTTCAACTAGATTGGCCATCGCTGCACGCGGCAGTAAGCGTGGCAAAATATTCGACTCAAAAGAGTTTTTGAAACCAGGAATCGTATAGTGTCGATTGTGCTCCAAAGCAGATAGTCCAACGAGAACAACTTTCTGTGGAGAATGCTTTCCTGCCACAACATCACGTCCCATTGCGTCAAAGAAATCTGTGTTTGTGGCACCTGGGCATAAAGCGAGCACCTTAATTCCTCGCTTGCGGTACTCAATCCACAACGCTTCGCTAAATGAAAGGACAAAGGCTTTAGTAGCTGCATACACGGCTTGACGAGGCAGTGGGTAGAAACTCGTTGTTGAGCCAATATTGATAATGCTGCCTGCACCCTTTGCCAACATGCCTGGAATGAACGCATGCGTCAAATCAACGACAGCAACTACATTGAGCATGGCTTGCCGATGGTCTTGATCAGGCAAAATTGACTCAAACGCTCCGTGAGTGCTGAAGCCAGCGTTATTGACCAGCATATCGATATGCAATTGTCTGGCTTGCACCTCGTCATAAATCCGAAAGCCTTCTCCTTCACGACTGAGATCAGTGGCAATGACTTCGACACTGATGCTGTAGAGATCGCGGAGCTGAGCTGCTAGGGCTTGCAGCTTGTCTTCTGAGCGTGCCGTCAGTACAAGGTTCATTTTCCGTTCGGCTAATTCATAAGCAAACGATTCGCCGATGCCGCTGGAAGCGCCAGTAATCAGAGCCGTTTTCCCAACGTAATGTTGCATGGTTTTCTCCTGTGTTGATTGGTTGAGCATAAAACTCATATTTTGAAAGGTTCATTTTTTGAACTTTATGGTCAAAAAAATAATCCCTACAAATTCTTCAACAGTTCAGCTTTCTGACGATTGAGATGCACGGCTACTTTTTGCATCATTCGCAGCATCTCTTGTTGTTCTGGTTCTTCTAAACCATCAAGAATAGCTTGACTAACCCGCCGGTAATTCTCAATCTCCATCGCATAAATTTTCTCCCCTTCGGATGTCAGAAAAATCCTCACTATACGTCTATCTTCATCAGAGCGATCGCGGCGCAGATACTTCCTTTTGACTAACTTATCAACAATTCCAGTCGTGTTAGTGATACTGAGTTTCGCTCTTTCGGCAATCTCACGCATCATGAGCGGTTGATACTGTCCCACCATATTGATGACACGACATTCTTGCTTATTGATGCTGACTGCTTCACCTGAACTCGCCTGCGCTACCTCAAAAAGGTCAGCAAGCATGGCAATATACTTTGTCAGCTCGTCTGCTTTGCTCACTTTGCTTCAGTCGCCAAAAGATTCAAAATTTGAACTATTCAAATTTACTCATAGATTTTGTTTCTGTCAACCTCTGCCTGAAGCTTCTTGGCAGCATGATTGCGTATTCAACATTGGACTCCCAAGACGGTTGGTTATATGCTCATCGCCCACCCAGAATGACCTGGAGTCGTTTCCCCAAGCGGCAAACACTCCGACCTTACCGACTCAAATTTGCCCGGCTAACAGGTGCGGTTTGTGAATAGCCAAAATGGAATATGGCGTTATGGCCTCACGGTTGGGTCGGACTCGGGTGGCTGGGCTCTGGATAGCGGAGGCGATCGCGGTCGGACGAGGGCAGATTTACGGGGGCAGGCGATGACGACGGCGTAGCAGCGGGCGCACTGGGAGCCTCGGCAGCCGCGCTGGGGGTAGCCACCGTCGTCGCAATGACGCCCGATCGCTGCACCTGCCGCCCCTCACCATCAGTCACGCGCAGGGTGAGCGTTTCCGTTTTTTCGCCAGGGCCGAGTTCGTAGGTGAGGAAAGCGTCAGCGGGCACCGTGCCGGGGGAAGGCAGGAGTTCCACTTGCAAATCCGTGCCGGTCACTTTCCAGGCCAGGCGAATATCACGGGCCGGGGCGTTGGGGTCGAGGGCGACGGTATATTTGGGCGGCGCGTTTTGGCCGTCAATGTGAAAGAACTGCACCCGAGGGCCAGGATTATTGGCGGCGCTTTCCTCGATGTCGATCTGTTCTGACTTGAGCTTGGCGGCGGCCTGCCCCCCACTGCCGATCGATACGACTTCTAACACAAACTGATACTGGCCGGGATGATCAAAAACGATCGGGACGCCGCTGCAGGTGAGTTGGGTGGCAATGAGCTGACAAAAACTGGCCAGCGCCGGGGGAATGCCGCCGCTAAAGGTGAATTGAAAGGGCGGCACGCTGACGCGCCCATCGGTCGATCGCCCAATGATACGCACAGTTTGCAGCTGGCCGGGATGGGCGATCGTCCAGCCCAGGCGCAGCGGGCCAGTGGCTCCCGCATCATAGGTAAAGCGATCGGGAGCAAAGGCTAAAATTTCGGGCGCGGAGGGGGCCACCAGCTGCAGCGGATCGGTCTCTGCCATGAGCACGGTGCCGACTGGGTCATCGGGCGTGATGCCGTAGCGGGCGGCCAGCTCAAAAACGTATTCACCCGCCTGCACCGCTGCAGGAAACCGCTGGCAGCTCAATTGTTGATCACTCACCTGACAAAATGGCTGGAGTTCTTCGGGCAGTCCGGCATCTAAGGGCCAGGTGAGCGTCGGCAGATCGCGGCTGCTATCCGCTGCTCGTCCCGTGAGTTCGAGCTGGGTGAGCTGCCCCGGATGGGCAATCTGCCAGGCTAATACCAAAATCTGATCCGGCAGCTGCGCCAGATTAATCGGCGCGATCGCCCCTTGAAACAACCAGGGAAATGCCGCCAACGGATTCGTCAGGGGGGTCGATCGCGGCGAGCGATTATTATTTGCTGCCGCCGTCTCGCGGGGCTTCCAGGCCATTAGCTGACTGGTCAGCCGGGCAATTTGCGGGTCGGGCAGCGGGTTGATGGTGATCGGCTCGCTCTCAGCGGTGGCGATCGCTTGGCTGGCTTGGTTGGGCACAGCCGTTAGCTCAAAGCGATAGTCCCCTGGCTGACGAGCATCGGTGCGCACAAAGCGACAGGTGAGCCAGCGCCGATTGACGGTGCAAATATCTTGCAGTTCGGGGGGCAGGCCCTCGCTCAGATCGTAGGTTAGCGGGGCCGGGTCGCGATCGCCCGACAGCGCCTGCCCCGTCAGCTGCAGTGAGCGAATGGCGCTGGGTGGCCCCACTTGCCATCGCAGGTGGATAAAGTCATTTTGCGCTGCTTCGTACAGCTCCCCCTCGGCGGTCAGCTCCGCCACCTGTAGCCGCGCCGGGGGACGAAAAAACGCTAGCCAAATCAGCAAGCCCAGGGCCGTCAGACCGCCAATAATCAGCGCCACCGCTAACAGTCGCTGCCACCAGGGCCGCGCTTCCCACAGCAGCTCACCCTCGACGCGATCGCGATCGGCCCGCAGCGCCAGTGTGTCCTGCGCTTCTACATAAAAGGGAATGGCCCACCCCCGGCCCCACCAAGGCCGCCGCCAGCGCCGCGTCGGCTGCACCGCCAGCGGCACCGTGGTCGTGGCACCAGGTGCCAGCGTCAGGTCAGCTGTCGCTAATTCATAGGTGCAAACTGGATTCTCTGCCGTTTCCTGAGCCGACACCGTCAGAGAGCGCAGCGTGTTGCTGCCGTTCACGAGCGTCAGTTCATAGGTGCCCGCCCCGGTCTGCACTCGGCTCAGCTGCGATCGCAGGTGCAGGTCGAGGGCAAAGTGGGGCGCGACCTGCAGATAGGCGACATCGATCAGTACCAGATCCGGATGGTTGGCAGTGTGGAGTCGCAGCGTCGGCAGGTGCTGTCCGGCGGGGACGTCGCCGGGCAGCTGCAGCAACAGCAGTATGCGCCCTTCGGCCCCAGGGTTGAGCAGCAGGCTGTCGCGGCTGATCACCTGCCCCAGGTTTTGCAGCCCCTCGGGATAAACAATGCGATACCAGGATTCGGGCAGGTCGGCGCAGGTGAGCCGGAAGCGATCGACCCGATCCGACCGGTTGTGAACGATCGCCTGAAACTCTAAGGGCTGACCGGGCCGCAGTAGCAGGGGCTGAGCGGGCGTCGTCTCCGGCACGACGCGAAAGGTGGGATCTTTGGTCTGCTCTGCCGACTGCACGGGCGGCAACACCCGCAGCTGTGATTGATGCTGCAGCGGCGTTTCTTCGGGATAGTGCTGGGGTG
>CALCPB010000511.1 GCA_937897665.1 uncultured Halomicronema sp.
CGCAGTGAGCGGATAAACCGTGGGCAGTTCGGGGCGTGCCGCCGGTTGCATGACTCTATCTCCTGGTTGCACCAGGCGCGGGTTAACTCGGGTCAGTTTCACTCGTCAATCCCTTGAGGGGAGAAGCTTGAGGAGATGACTACCGCCTTTCACATTATCAGGAATTCTTGAGCGCAAGGGCAGATAACAGGGAGTGCCTGGTAGCGCTGGCCCGAGCAGTGCTGCTGGGACTTACCAACTTTTCTGCCCATCTGGATGGGAAATCGAAAAAAATGCGTCAGACTAGTGGAGGCACTTCACAGCAACGCCTCCCTCACAAACTGGTAGCGACCCTCGCCACCAGCCTGGCCGGCACCAGTGGGGCGATCGCGGGCAGGAGCGTAGGTTTGGCCGCAATGCCGCGCCGGGGAATGATAGCAAGCGTCACACCTTACCGAAAAACGTTACTAATTGTTACGAACTGGGTACTTTGAGTAAGTCGTTGGGCAGCAAGTTTTAGATATCGATTCTTAAGCTGTTGGCCCCGCTACGCCTAATGTCGTTTTTCCTCACAATAATAGTGGCCTTGCTAACCTCATCTACTATGACTTTGACTGCTGCCGACAGCAAACAACTGCCACAATCGACTAAGTTGTTAGCCCAGCGTGACGATTACACGACTTGCCACATTTCTTTACCTGACGAGCCACAGCGGCTCCCAGCGATCGCCCTGGATGGCAACTTTTACAGCTTTTTTCGATCTTTAAAAGATGCCGCTAAAACGCTGAATCTTTTGCGTAAGCTCTCTGCCAATGGCGAGCAGACGGTCATGACCCCAAACAAACGGGGCTACGCCATTTGGGTGTATGAATCAGAGGCCGTTTTAGCCACAAGTCGCGGCGCCAAGGCTCGCAATTTACCGCCTTCTTTTGGCCCGGCCAACAGCTGGATCGTGAGCGATGATCAGACCGGCTACAACAGTTGCACGCTCAAGGTGCCTGATCTGCCCGATGTGGTTCGGGGTCTCGCCAATGGTCAAAGACTTTTTAGCCTTTATCGCCAAGAGAGTGAGCCGAAGACGGCACTGTCGCTAGGCTCGCGGCTATCCCAACGAGGCGATGAGATTGTCATCCTCGTGGGTAATACAGACTATGCCATCTATGTCTATGAGCCCAGCGCGCTCATCGTTCGCGCTTAGGCAGCTGTAACGCTGCTCCCATGTGAGTGTTTCTCAGTCGATTAACCAATACCGCCAGTGCAGGTTGATTAGTCAACCTGCACTGGCGGTATTGGTATGGACGTGCGGCAATGAAGCGTTTGCAGACAGTCTGGAGAGGGGTTCGGCGTTGCTGATTTAAGGTATGGGCTGACAGCGAGAAGCCATAAATCTTACTCACCACTTTACAAATTCATATCGCTATTCAGCAACGCCAGGATTTCTTTGTATGCGCCACTGCAAACATCCCCAGTCACTGCTTAGGATCCGTTCGAAATCAAACTACCGGAATGTTCATGACCTATGCGACTAAGCTTATGGTCTTGCCCTGTCCAAAATCGGTAACTTATTTACGGACGACTCCCTAGCAGAACTGGGGAAGGTGCTCAGGGCTCAATTCAAGCAAATTCTGTAGCGTTATCGACCGTTACTACCCGGCAAAATCGGCTGTTCTACGGCCTCGCGGAATCTCATCACATCCTCACCAAACTCGATAGGCAAAACGGCAACCACGTTTTCGTGAGGACGGGGAATGATCACCCACGTCTCTAAAACGCCGCCAGGGGAATTTTCGGCGGCGGCCACACCCGCTGCCATCGCGGCTTTTACCTCAGAAATATCCCCCCGAATGTTGATGCAAAACCGAGCACTGCCAGCTCGAATGTAGTTCACCAAGGTTACTCGCCCTGCTTTAACCATTGCATCTGCTGCCGCCAAAACAGGCGGAAAGCCTTTTGTCTCCAGCGAGCCAACTGCCTGAGGCATTGCCTTTCTCCTAAAAATTAAGCCTGTACTTAAAAATCATTGTACGAGGCTCGTGAACTCTAGCGCGATCGCGAGGGAGGCTTTTTCCCGCACTGATGCATTCTTTACCTTTGTCAAAGTTCGGTTACAGAATTAAAACCCTGGTATACGATTCCCCCGAATTTCTTCAATCCAAAACTCTTCAGACGCTTCAGTGAAGTCAATTGGCAATACCGTCTCCAGATTTTCAGGGGGGTTAGGCACAATGTAGTGTGTCGTCACGCACCCCTCATTGGGCAAATCGCTACCGACGATCAGTCCCGCTTCTACGGCGCGATTGACTTCAGACACTGGACCCCGAATGCAGACAAACTGACGCCCACTATCAGCTTGCTCATATTTCACAATTGTTACTCGGCCGGCCTTGACCATGGCATCGGCCACTGCCAACATGGCTGGAAATCCGTAAGTTTCGATCACACCAACAGCAAACGGCATAGACCTATCTGTCCACCAAAACGGTAATCAAGTAAATAGTCCCTAAGGCGCGTCATCAATTAAGCTCAGAAGCTTTAAGGCACCAGCACTACGGCACCCGCATCAACGACACTCGCTAGGGGCTGGAACGCCTTGACAGAGAGCAATTAGCAGCTAAATGATGACAGTTCCTCGTCAAAGACTGAAGTATTTCAGCTTTCGGATCATACCTTGATTGAGCTAGGCTCAGCGATCGCCGCAATGATTCGTTCACACCCAGAGTCTGGCCGCGCCCAATCGTAATGACACACTTTGGGATCTCCCCAGCAGAGGCGCAAATACAGCTCTGAGCGCGTGGCATCAACCTCAGCCCATTCGGCTTCAGCAATCCAACGGTTAATGGTAGTCAGCTCTAGCGGCAGGGGCGGCGCGCCGGAATGCCAGAGCCGCAAATTGGCGATCGACGATCGCCAAAACGCAATCACCTCGGCTTTAGCCGCCGTCAGGACAGCCTTATCTTGCGCGGTGGCAATCAGCTGCGGATGCAGCTCCGGAAACCGGTGCGATCGCCCTTGGAAGCGACAGGTATGCCACACCAACCCGGACACCAGATGTTCGCGCTGATACTGATGAATCTGGTCGCGAAAATCTTGCACCGCAAAGACTTTGCTGAGCTTTTCAGTGCCGATCGCCTTCGCAATGACGGGGTCGAGCCGTTGACTCGACGATAAAACAACCCGCTCGCCGCGCCAGGCCGCCCGTAACTCTTGATCGAGAAAGTCAATCAGCTCTTCAGTGGTGTAGCTCATGGGCACTGAATATGAATTTGCTTCAATCTTATCAACCCCACTCGCCCTCAGACTTAAGAAGATTCTGGATCTTCTCAGGGCGGTCATCCTGATGTGACTAGTGTATGGGCGGGCAAAAGCGGGTTGACGGCCCCGAGTCAAAGGCATGAGCACGCCTCGCCTCATCCCCCGGGGCATCAATTGACGACGTGCCCTAGGCGATTTGTCAGCAGTTCATAAACTCCAGCAGCGTTAACGCTGCGCACAATGTCTACGGGCAGCCGGTCAGGACTCGCGGCACTGACCACGGTTTGACCCAGCGTTAGCGGACTGTTGAGTTCAACCTGCACCTGTCCCGGTTCGGTGGTGAACAGATCTGGACGCAGCAGATAAGCAATGACACAGGGATCATGGAGGGGCGCGCCGCTCGTGCCCAACAGGGCTTCGTCCGCTTTGCCATAGTGGCTCAGCACGGCAGTCGCGAAGTCACTGAACGGATTGCCCACCGCGTGAATCGCCGCTAACCGCGCAGGCGTCGTCAACACCTGGTGCGTAATATCTAAACTCAGAAACGTGATGGGCATCCCCGCCGCAAACACGACCTGGGCCGCGTGGGGATCAACATAGATATTGAACTCGGCGACGGGGGTGATATTGCCCTGGGTAATACCGCCCCCCATCATGACAATGCGCTCAATTTTGGCGGCGATCGCGGGTACTTGATTCAGCGCCACGGCGATATTGGTCAACGGCCCCTGGGTCGCGAGCGTCAGCGGCACTGGGGCCGACTGCAAGGTCTCAATCAGATAGCTAACCGCATGGCGCGAGGCCAGTGGCAGGGTCGGGTCAGGTAGCGTCGCCCCTTCTAACCCCGTCTTGCCGTGGATGTCTTCAGCCGTGACCAACGATCGCACCAGCGGGCGCGGACAGCCAGCATAGATCGGGATATCGTCACGCCCCAACAGTTCACAAATCTGGCGGGCATTCCGTTGGGTCAGGGCCAGCGGCACGTTGCCGGCCACAACGGTGATGGCCTGTACAGCGAGTTCTGATGAGCGTAGGGCCAGCAGAAGGGCGATGGCGTCATCGACACCGGGGTCACAGTCGATAATGATGGGGAGCGGGGTCATCGCCTTCAAGTCCAGAAAAGGGCGAGCAGGCAGCCCCCAAGGGGACCAATCCTGCGCTAGCGTCAGAGCTAGACCTACGGTGCTAGCATACCGATTTGATGGGCAGGCAGCGCTGCCTGCCCCGTTGACGGAATTGGCAAAGGGCATGAAGAACAGCAGAACAGCACTCCGGGCGATCGCAGGCGCACTCACCTGCAGTTGGCTCATTAGCTGCGCCGGGAGTCCGGTGGGCGATAGCGTGCAGCAATCACTCGAAGCCGATCCCCAGCTTGAGGAATCGCCACCCTTTAGCGCCAATGCTACCGATGAGCCAGCGGCAGAAGACGATGAAACCGCGTCAACTGAGACGTCCGCACCCACGCCCCCAACGACCAACCGTGAGGCTACCGCAACGGCCCGCGCACCTGAGCCCGGTGAACGGGGTTTTTTTGGGCCGTTTGGGTCGCTGGGTTAGACCGCTTACACCACTTCTTCTCTGTCTGACCCCGAGCGGGGTTCTCACACGGCAGCAGCAGTGGATCAAGCTACCAGTGATCTAACCGGAGTCCCAGCGGATTTGCAGTCGTACATTCGGGATCTGCAAACGCTAGACATCATCGAGCCAGTGGCGACGGTGTCGGCTGAAGACAGCCCTCAGACCACGACGACAGCGCCTTTCACCACTTCGATTACGCGGCGCGAATACGCCCAGTGGCTGTTTGACAGCCATAATGCCATCTACGCAGATGATCCCGGCGATCGCCTGCGGGCCGGCAATCCCAGTGACGAACCGGCCTTTCAGGATGTGGCAGCAACTGATCCCAACTTTGCGGCCATTCAAGGACTGGCGGAGGCGGGCCTGATTCCCAGTGCGTTTACCGGCAACAGTACCGCCGTGAACTTTCGCCCCGATGCGCCATTGGTCCGCGAAGACCTGATTTTGTGGAAGGTGCCCCTAGATAGTCGCGCCGCCCTGCCCACCACCACGCCCGAAGCCGTGACTACCGCTTGGGGATTTCAAGACACTGCCACCATTGATCCCCTACCGTTAAGGGCGATCGCGGCGGACTTTCAGCTAGGCGATTTTGCTAACTTCCGGCGCGCCTTTGGCTATACCACGTTATTTCGCCCAGACAAGGCCGTGACTCGGGCTGAGGCTGCCGCCGTACTCTGGCGCTTTGGCTCTCAGACGGAAGGTCAAACCGCTGCAGACATTGCAGAAGCGCCCGATTAAAAGGCATTAAAGACGTCTGAGGCTAATCCTAAAGAGAATCTGTGTTCTTTTCTAACCGCTGCTCAGATGAGTTATCACAGAACCGGTATTGAAAAATGTGGTTCACCGCTGAGTCACCCAGGATCACTGTCAGTCTTCGACGACTAATTCCAGGATCCAGAAAGCGAGTTCAGACTCCTGCCTTCAGGATGATCACAACAATTTCTTAAAAGCTTTCATGCAGTCTCGCCGGTGTATTCAAATGGTTTTGGGCTGAAAAGCTCTGTTTTCATTATCAAAAAGCCAGCCAGACTTTCGCATTACACTGCCGTCAAAGAAATGTTTTTAGTCCCTTCATGAAGTCTTTCAAAGCTGCGTGATTATGCCCATTTTTCGACGAATTTGATCGCAGTATTACGGCATTTGGGTAAGCTTTTTCACAGTCTCGATTAGGTTGAATCACACATCGATTACCGCTAAAAGTCGTTCGATGTGTACCTGCTTTTTCTCAATTTAGGAGAAGAACTCGATGAATTCATTTCGCAATCGAGGAACGTTAATTTTGCAAATGATTCTGTTCTGGGTGATTGCCCCGGCGATCGCGCTATCTTTGTTGCTCTGATGACTTTCAGACCGCTGTCATCCAAACCTAAGATAAGCTCCAGTCGCAAGCATAATCTTGGGTCTATGACGGCTTGATGGGGACTTTGACCGTAAACGTGCTGCCCTGACCCACTTCTGACTCTAGCGACAGCGTCCCATGGTGAGCGGCCACAATCCGCTGGGACAAATGCAGTCCCAGACCGCTGCCCGAGCGACGATGTTGCCCCGGACGAAACCAAGCGAAGATTTCTTGTTGGTTAGCCGCAGCAATGCCAGGGCCGGTGTCTTTCACCCGAATACACCAGTCAGTGGGTGCCTCGGCAGGCTCTTTGTGAAAGCTAATCGTGACAAACCCGACATCTGTAAACTTGAGGGCATTGCCCACCAGATTGACCAAAATACGACGGAACTCTAAGCGATCGCCGTGACAGGTATAGCGGCGATCGTCGCCGACTGCAGCCACGCGATCTTCTAATTGCAGGTCAAGGTTTTTGGCAATCGCGAGGGGGCGCAGTTCAGCCGTGACGTCTTCGAGCAAACGTTTGAGATTAAAGGGGGCGATCGCCATCTCTTTGCGACCGGCTTCGTAGCGGTAGACCTCTAGCAAGGTATTGACCATCGCTAGCAGATGTTCATTGTTACGAATCGTTTGGGTGACTGCATCTTTAGCATCCGTGGGCACTTGGCCAAAAGTATCTTCTTTGACCAAGGTCAACATGCGGTTAGCCGCTACCAAGGGCGTTCTCAAGTCATGGGTCAGGCGAGAGACAAAGTCATCTCGCTGCTGCGTGATTTCGCGTTCGGCATCGACGCTGCGTTTGAGTCGCAGCAGGGCTCGCACCCGCGCCAGCAACTCATTGGCATCAAAGGGTTTGCGAATAAAGTCATCGGCTCCCATATCGAGCCCGGCGACTACGCTCGACCGTTCGTGGGCCGTGACCAGCAAAATGGGAATAAACGGCAGCGCTGCCATACTGCGGAGTTTTTGCGTGGCCTCATAGCCACTCATCCCCGGCATCATCACGTCAAGCAGCACCAGATCCGGCAGTTGCTCAACAATGCTACTGAGCATTTGATGGCCACTCTCTAGAGGGGTCACCTGATACCCCTCGCCCTCTAACAGGGCCTGCAACAAAAATCGGTTGTCGGCGGAGTCATCCACCACGTAAATGTGTGCGGGATTAGCAGCCATAAGTCGCCGATACTACACTCTGCTTCACTTATGCAGGGGGGCAGCTCGAAAAACCACTGCCAATCGATAGATTTGTGGTCGAAGCGCCACCGTTTTAATCAAATATTTGAGGGATTTCAGCCCACTTTTGTCATCAAAATGTTGAGGAATCTGTCGGTGTGTAAATGCTGGGACAGAATTTGTCAGTTGGTCACACGGGCTAACTATAGTGAAGCTTACAGACAGCAGTCGTTAAAACTTCAGTAGCGTAGTCGTCGTCAATGCCGTGAGGACAAGACGACAAGCCCTTGGGTTCGGTTCTAGGGATCAAGATGACCCTCGATGTCTTCACCTCAATGGCTAAAACTATAAAAACTGTCGAGTTAGACCTGCGTTGAAGGATTGCGAGGGTTTTCGGCGAAACCTCGTTGGCAGTTTAAACCTCACGACAGGAGACTCCTCTATGAAACTGGCTTACTGGATGTATGCGGGTCCGGCACACATTGGCACGCTAAGAATTGCCAGCTCTTTTAAGAATGTGCACGCGATTATGCATGCACCGCTGGGCGATGATTATTTCAACGTCATGCGTTCAATGTTAGAGCGCGAGCGCAACTTTACGCCGGTCACCACCAGCGTGGTCGATCGCAACGTTTTGGCCCAAGGCTCCCAAGAAAAGGTCGTCGATAATATCGTGCGCAAAGATCACGAAGAATCGCCTGACCTCATTGTGTTAACCCCCACCTGCACCTCCAGCATTTTGCAAGAGGATCTGCAAAATTTTGTGCAGCGGGCCAGCTTAGCTGCCCAGTGAGACGAGCTGCTGGCAGCTGTCAACCACTAACGCGTCAACGAACTGCAGGCCGCCGATCGCACCCTGCAGCAAATCGTCAAGTTTTACCTCGATCGCGCCGAGAAAAAAGGCGAGCTGCCCACCGGTAGAACCGCCCAGCCCTCCGTCAACATCCTCGGGCTGACGACCCTCGGGTTTCACAACAATCACGATCGCACTGAGCTAGTGAAGCTGATGGGCGAGTTGGGCATTGCGGTCAACCTAGTGCTGCCCGATAAGGCATCAGTGGCAGACATCAAAAAGCTGCCCCAAGCTTGGTTTAACCTGGTGCCCTATCGCGAAGTCGGCCCGGCAACGGCAGAGTACCTGCAAACGCAGTTTGATCAGCCCACAGTCGATATCACCCCGATGGGGATCGTCGAAACGGCCCGCTGCATTCGCGCGATTCAAAAAGTGCTGAACGACCAGGGAGCCCCCGTTGATTACACCGAATTCATCGACAACCAAACGCGGTTTGTGTCGGATGCGGCCTGGTTTTCGCGCTCGATTGACTGTCAGAATTTGACGGGTAAAAAAGCCATCGTGTTTGGCGATAGCACCCATGCGGCCGCGATGACCAAAATTCTGGCGCGGGAGATGGGCATTCGGGTCGTGCTTGCAGGCACCTACTGTAAATATGACGAAGCGTGGTTTACCCAACAGGTGGGAGAATACTGCGACGAAATTCTGATCAGTGAAGACCACGGGGCGATCGCCGACAAAATTGCCGCTCTGGAGCCCGCAGCCATCTTTGGTACTCAGATGGAACGCCATGTGGGTAAGCGCCTGGAGATTCCCTGTGGCGTCATTGCCGCGCCAATTCACATTCAAAACTTCCCCGTCGGTTATCGGCCCTTTTTGGGCTACGAGGGCTCCAATCAACTGGTCGATCTGATCTACAACTCCTTTACGTTGGGGATGGAAGATCACCTGCTGGAAATCTTTGGCGGCCATGACACCAAAGCGGTCGTAACCAAAACGATGTCGGCGGATGGGGGCCTCACCTGGACCACTGATGCCCTCACCGAACTCAATCGCGTGCCCGGGTTTGTACGCGGCAAAGTGAAGCGCAATACTGAGAAT
>CALCPB010000512.1 GCA_937897665.1 uncultured Halomicronema sp.
TTCTGGAATGAATCTTTTAGGCCCGCAACCAGATCAAATTGAGGCGCCCAATTAAGTTCTGCCTTGGCCTTGGCAATCGTTGTAAAAAAGTGTTGTACCCGCATGGGAAAGGCTTTCTGCTTACCAAAGTCAAAAGCCTTAGGATCGTAATGCACAAGTTTCAGCGTCGCCGGATCTTTGCCCGCCGCGATCGCACAGGCCCGCGCCAAGCCGTCAAAACTCACCGCTTTATTACCTGAGATGTTGTAGATCTGTCCCTTGGCCCGATCATTGCCCAGTACCGCCGCCATCGAGGCGGCCAAATCAGCTACATGGCCCATCTGA
Organism: uncultured Halomicronema sp.; assembly: GCA_937897665.1. Lineage (GTDB taxonomy): Bacteria > Cyanobacteriota > Cyanobacteriia > Phormidesmidales > Phormidesmidaceae > Halomicronema. Next base: position 325 of record CALCPB010000512.1, read on the forward strand.
GTCAGCGCCATGCCATTTCCCGGAATCGGCACGGGGCGATCGCGCACAACGCGCTCAAAAAACCATGCCTCCACTTCGTTGTAGTTTTGTGGCCCGTAAATATAGACCGGACGCACTGAGGTGAATGGGATGTTTTGACTCGCCAAAAAGTCTTCGGTGGCAAACTTGCCTTTGTGGCGGCTATTAGGATCAACAGCGTCGCCCTCTGCATGGGGCATCTCGTCTGACTTGAGATACACACCCGCCGAACTGACATAAATAAAGTGTTGCACCTGATCGCCAAACAGTTCGACTAAAGGCTGAGTATCGCTCAGCTCTCGGCCGTTATTGTCGAAGATGGCGTCGAAGCGTTCCCCCGCCAGCTTTTCCTTAAGCGCGGCAGCATCTTTGCGATCGCCCTGAATCACCGTTACCCCCGCTACCGGTGCAGGCTTATTACCCCGATTAAACAGCACCACCTCGTGCCCCTGACTGACCAGCAATTTCGTCAGGTAAACCCCAATAAATCGGGTGCCCCCCATTACCAAAATTCGCATTCTGTCCTCCCAGCGGCTATCGCATCTCTCAAGGTATCTTAGAATGCGGTTGCCGTTCGATCGGGATGAATTAGCCACTAACCAGGGGGCGATCGTTAAATCCTATTCATAAACTCTTTGACGAATGCTTAAGCGAATAGGCAGAAAGTCGCAGATTGCCATCCGCGCCCTTAGTCTGAGACCATTACAGTTTCGCGGGTAGCGCTGAAGCCCATTAAAATAGAGAGACTGTTATCTTCTCAACTATTTCAATAGCTGTACGTTAATAGCAGTTTGCACCTCATCGGCGAAGCTTCATGCAAGAGCTCGATAACGCCTATCGCATCTTAGATTTAGAGCCTGGAGCCTCGATGGAAGAGGTCAATCAGGCTTATAAAGATCTGGTGTTTATCTGGCATCCTGATCGGCTGCCCAAAGACAACTTACGTCTTATCGAAAAAGCTCAGGAAAAAATCAAGCAGCTGAATCATGCGCGCGACTATATCCGCACCCATGCCCGTGTCGGCTCGACCGCACAAAGCACTCACGGTAGCGGCTACCGATCTCGCACTCGCCCCCACAGTCGCAGCTATACCAACCCGTCTTACCGACAAAAATCAGCCTACGGTCAATCAACCGGGCAATCACAGCCAAAAGCAGCGTACGAAAATCCCTATCGCGCTTACCAGTCGCGCTATGCCCAGTCGGCCTACGGCACCTATGGTGCTTACCGGAGTGCAGAAACTGGCGATCGCGCCACTCATAATGGTTCTAGCAACGGTTCAACGGCCAGAGACAACACCCGCAACCCGGCTTCTGCGAACTATAGCACCCCTAAATCTCCGCCTAGAAGCTACACGCCAAGCAATAGTGCTGCTCACTCTAGCACCAACGACGGTTGGAACAACTACACCACTCCGCGCCCCAGTGGCTCAGGCAACGCCGCCAGCGCCAGCCGGGCTAGCGGTCCGAGCTACACCGTCAACAATAGCCGCACCAGTGCGGCTTCAGGTCGGTCAGCATCAGAAGCGACCAACCCCTCTCACCATCCCCAACGCACTCGGCAACAAAATCCTGACCTCAGCGGCTCCAATCTACGCGGGGCTAACCTCAAAGAGAAAGACTTTTCAGGACGCAATCTCAGCAGTGCTGATTTAACCGGCGCTGATCTGCAAGATGCCTTTTTGCATGGCGTCAACCTCAACCGGGCCGATCTTTCCAACGCCAACCTATTTCGCGCTAACCTGCTGCAGGCTAATCTCAGCCATGCTAACCTCCGGGGCGCTAACCTCATCGGGGCTGACCTCAGCGGCGCCGATCTGAGTGGGGCCGATCTGAGCGGCGCTAAGGTAGCCGTCGGCGATCGCGTCATGGTCAAACTCACCAGCACCATTTTGCGCGGCACGATCATGCCCGATGGCACCATTAATGCCTGAGATTCATTGCTAATCGCTCTGTCACAGCCGTCTTCTCTACACTTCACACGGCAGTGCGCTCCGAACAGTAGTGCTCAAGACAAGCATCGGAGCAATGTGACGGGTCTCACTGCTCCGATGCATCGGCTACTTCACAGTTCCATCGACCATTGACTCCCTCCTTGCCTTGAGACTCTCAACAGGTAAACGGTATTGGGGTAAAGCATTCAATCAACATACTCTTTCGCAAAAAGATATATGTGGAAATTTCCCAATCCGACCAAAATCAGCTAGAACGGGGAAGTTAGCATCCCGTAACGCTTCTGTTGTAGATGCTTGTTTTTAGCTGCGATCGCCCATGATTTTTTTCAAGCCGAACTGGTTGCCCTTTGGCGTACCTTCTTTGCCAGGTCTCATCGGTTTTACGACAACGCTCCTGATAACTGCTTTCCCAGCTACCGCAGAAATCATCAATATTGGGTTCGACGAGACCGATCTGCCCACCCTTTCAGATGACGAACTCGTCAAGTTAGACACACTGCAGTCGGCCCGCTTTCCCATCGTTCTTAGTGATATCAGCCCTGACCGATCAACATTAGTCGTAGCCACAGTTGATCGCCTCAGCCAAAGTGATTGGCAGGTGAAATTTCTCGATCTAAACACGGGCGAGCTCATCGACTCCCTAGCGCTGGAGTATGAAGTCTTTGGGCCGACCCTCCCTATTCAATGGGTCGATAATCAAACCATTCGCTTTGTTCAAGAAGGGTTTTTAGGTCCTTGGGAGGTGGTTTCCCTCAATCGCAATACCGGTATTGTCTCCCGCACAACGGTGTATCCCACTGAAGATGAGGCAGGAGAAATTCTCGGGGCTGCTCCCGACTTTTCTCGATTTGCCCTGCGCGTCTATGAAGAAACGGAAGATGTTATCTATTTGGTTTCTCTGCGATCGCTTGATCGGATTGAAGTCGGTCGTTTGCCCTCGGATTTAGACCTGCAACCGCCGTCTTGGTCCGACAGCGGTCAGCAGGTCGTCTTTGTTACCTCTTCCATCGAAGCGCGCGACCTATATGAACGCACTCCCTTCAGCCCGACCCTCGCTGATCCGGTCAATCAAGATGCTTTAGGTCGCACCCCCCCCGAAGATAATCTGTTCTTGCAGGAAAACACGGTCAAAGTCTATGACCTCACCCAAACCGAGCCCCTGGTGCAAGAGATTGACGCCATGAACGGTGAAGCGCACCTGCTGGCTGCTGCGAGCATGAGCCCCGGTGGCGAGCGCATCGTCATTAAGTACTTAGAACCCAGTACCCTGGGGGGGCGAGAATTTCCGACCTATCTGTATCCGCAGCGATCGTACTATCAAGTCTTTGACCTACAGGGCAACCTCATCGACACGATAGAAGATCAAATTTTAGATGGCCCCCTGGAAAGCACCGCCGAATTTGTCGACGAAGACACGCTCGTTTTTAACGCGACAGTCGGCACCAACCGCCACTTTTATACCTACGAGATGGGCTCGGCGACGTTTAATCGCTTGCCCCTGCCAGAGGGCAGCGTCGGGCTTGATTCTTGGCAAGTCTCGAATGTTGACGAGGCGCTGATTTTTGCCTTTTCCTCAGTCACTCAGCCCTCTGAATTATTCTCCATTCCCTTAGATGGGAGCGCGCCCCCCACTCAACTGACGGATATCAATGCTGAAGTAACCGCGATCAACGCAGTACAATCTCATCCCGTCAGTTTTGCCACCAGCAGCGGCCCTCGCGAGGGCATATTGATTCAACCGGCGGGTGCAGCATTCCCTCCCGTCGACAGTCCGATTGTCGTTTGGCAACAGGGGGGGCCGGGCGTTTCGATGGTGAATGAATTCGCGATCGAAGTCGAAATGCCCTTTAACCTCCTACCAAACTTCGGGATTGCCGTGCTGTCTGTACCCCTTGCCGGTCGAGAGGGCTTTGGTGCCGAGTTCTATCGCCTCCAGGCCGATAACAATAACTTCGGCCAAGTAGACATTATCGAAGGCGTTGAAATCGCCGCCCAGCTTGTCGGGGAAGGGTGGGCTCGGCCTAACCAACTAGGTATCAGTGGCTGTTCCTACGGGGGCTACATCGCCGCTCAAACCATCACACAGTTTCCCGATGTCTTTGCTGCCGCCAACCCCCAATGCTCTTTGTTAGACGCCTTTACCGAATGGCAGCTCGGCTATTCTTCCCTCCTGTCTTATTTGACTGGACTGACCCCGATGGAAGCACCAGAACGCTATCGTCAACTCTCGCCGCTTTACGGTGCGGGAGACGTCACCGCCGCCACCCTAATCTTTCACGGCTCTAACGACTTTTTGCAGGTTGATATGGCTCGCAACTTTCATGATGTCATTGAGCAAAACGATATTCCCACCATGATGTACGAGTTTGAAGGCGTCGGTCACAGCATCTTCGACATAGGCCTACAGCGCATTGCGGCCCAGCTTCAGGTCGATTTTTTCAGAGAGCATTTGCAACCATAACGCTTTTTTCTTCAAAGAAAGCTTGATGAAATCTGAAGAATGTTAAGAAGTGTGTAGATAAACCTCGATTTTCTGTTAATGTTAAGACGATGGAAATATTCGAGAAGGTATTTTTGATATGCGCTATACCGTTGAAGATGGTGGTCGGCTTAATAACTTCGCTGTAGAGCCTAAGATGTACGAGGCAGAGCCTCCCAGCGCCAACGAAAAGCGCAACTACATTATCCTAGGAGCGTTTGCCGTCAGCCTCGTGGTGGGTGTCTTCTCAATTGCCTTTGTAGTTTCTTAGCTTTTTGTCGCACGATAGCTCAATACTCCTTTACGGCCGCAGCAGTTTGCTGCGGCTATTTTGCGTGTAGTCTTTGGGCAGATGTTTCGTTGCGGCTATGAGTCAAACAACCTGCCTTTTGCAATTTGAGACCCGGGCCGATGAGATTCGAACCTCACTCTCAGCCATTCGCCAGATTGAGTCTCATCTCTGGCTAGGCTGCGATGAAACAGCGACTTTAGAACGCTTGACCTATCGCGGCGATCACGCTGATGATCATCATCATTTTGCGATCGCAGACTATTTGGACTTACCAAGCTCTAGCGACGAAGAAATCGACATTGAAGGCATCGCCTACAGCGATTACTACCTCTGGTTTGTCGGTTCTCATAGCCTGAAGCGAAAATCTTACAAGCCAGAGAAAACACCAGCAGACAATCTCAAGCGTCTCCGCAAGGTCGAACGTCAAGCAAATCGCTATACGCTCGGGCGGATTCCGCTGGTTAACGGTCAGCTTTATCCTTTCTGCAGCCATCCCAAAGATCCCGACATTACCTTGACCGCCGCCCAACTCAAGCGTCACAAAACTGGTAATGAGTTAACCAAGGAGCTAGAGCAGGATCGCTATCTCGGGGATTTTCTCAAGGCTAACATTCCAGGCAAAGACAATGGGTTTGATATTGATGGGTTAGCCTTGAACGGCAATCGCTTGCTGTTGGGGCTACGGGGGCCTGTACTACGAGGCTGGAGCGTTTTGCTCGAACTGCAGCTAACCGAAGATAAACCCGGCATTCTCAAGCTGCAAAAGATTGGGAAACAAAAACAACCTTACATCCGTCATTTTCTCAATTTGAACGGCTTAGGCATTCGCGATTTATGCCCTTGGAACGAGACGCTGCTCGTTCTGGCAGGCCCGACCATGACCTTAGACGGCCCGCTACAAATATTCTCCATTCCTTTCGCTGCTCTAAAATCTGACGCTCCCTTATATCATCCCTCCCTCGTGCTCGAACTGCCTGAGACTCGGGGGGGCGATCGTGCCGAGGGGCTCACTCTGCTCAAACCTACTGCTGGAGAAGTCTTGGTAGTCTATGATGCGCCCACTTCACCCAGACTGCAAAAAACTCGGGCAGTCTTAGCAGATCAATACTTATTGTCGGCAACTCCGAGCAAACCTGAATAACTCTGCAGGCCAGGTCAATGCCATTACTCGCAAGATCAACCTTCCGCGAGCGATGAGAGAGGACGATAGACCCAATCAGAACACATCATAAACAATGACTAGAAACCGCTCAACGGGCAAAATTTTGTTAATCTCATCAGTAAGCTATCTATCTGCGTATAGTTCTGATTAATCAATCTTTGGCAATGATAAGAGGCTCATGCCAAAATCCATCGACCGTCCCCATCACAGCGACCGTCATTAGACCCATCACTGCCGTTATCCCTTCAACTAAGAGGTCGCTATCGTGCTTTGCTCGACCATCCTTCAGCACCAGTTCGTATTCCTATGAAAACGAATGCCGCCCGAATTCTTGAACAACAGGGCATTCCCTACGAGCTTCTGAATTACGAGGTTGACCCCAGCGATCTGACAGCAGAGCGAGCGGCGGAAAAACTTGGACTCCCCCACCAACAAGTCTTTAAAACCCTAGTCGCCCGCGGCGATCGCTCCGGAATTTGTCTAGCCGTCATTCCTGCGAATGCCATACTGGATTTGCGAGCCCTGGCAAAAATGTCAGACAACAAGAAAGTAGAGACCGTCTCCCTCAAAGAAGTCCAACCCCTCACAGGTTATATTCGTGGAGGCGTCACAGCGATTGGCTGTAAGAAGCCCTACCCTGTGTTCATCGATATTTCCGCCACTCAATTCGATACGATTGCGGTCTCTGCTGGTAAACGAGGACACATGCTGATGATCTCGCCGACGACTTATCAGATTGTTGTTCAAGGCACTATCGGTGCCATTACATCTCACGATCTTGATAAAGCTTGATCAACCTGCGCATAAAGTGCAGTCATGGTTCCATCATTATGCAGCACAATATCTGCCCCAACGACCTTAGCTGACAACGGCCACTGACTGTTAATTCTGGCTCGCGCCGCCGATTCTGAAAGGGCATTGCGCTTGATTAAGCGAGCTAATTGGATACTTTCAGAAGCAATCACAACCCAAATTTCAGTCACTTGGGCAACAAAATCAGCCTCAAACAAAAGCGGAATTGACTGTACAACCGTAGGCACAGATTGCAGAAGCTGCATTTCTTCAACAAACCGCTGCTGCACAAACGGGTGAATTTGCTGTTCAACCCATATCTTCTCAACAGGATCTTGAAAGATCACGTGAGCCAAATATGAGCGGTTGAGAGTGCCATGGGCATTCAACACGTCATCACCATATCGCTGAGCGATCGCCGCCAAAGTCTTTGTTCCTAACTCAACGGCCTGACGTGCATAAACATCAGCATCCAACACAGGAAGCTGATAGTGCTCAGCTAAATAGTCTGAAACGGTTGACTTCCCTGTAGCAATACCTCCAGTCAAGCCAATGATGCGCTGGCCCATCGTTCCATTGCCTGCGTGAGTCCATCCAAAGTGTATTCCGTCGCTTCAATATCTACTCGCCCCAACAGTTGACGGCAAGTTTCAGAAGTCTTGGGTCCAATAGAAGCGACAGCAACATTGTCCAAAAACCGCAACCAGTCAGTTCCTAAACCTTGCTCAAACAATTGACAGGCGTGACGCACGGTTTTAGAGCTGGCAAACGTGATGACATCAATACATTGAGTCTGCAAAGCTGCAATCGCCGTCACATCCGGTTCTTGAGGACATCCTGACTCGTATGCAGGCACCTCAGCCACAGTTGCACCTGCCGACATCATCGCCTGCACTAAAATCTCGCGTCCCCCATTTTCTACCCGCGGGAACAAAAATTTCTGCCCAGCTACCGGCTCCGGAAAATCTGTTGCAAGCGCATCCGCGACAAAATTAGACGGCACAAAGTTCGGTTTCAGGTTGTAGCGTTTTAGTACAGTAGCCGTCTTCTTCCCGACAACGGCTAATTTTAGAGCCTCTAAATCTGCTCGATGTCCTATTTTCTCAAATCTTTCAAAGAAAAAAGAAACCGCATTCGCAGAGGTCAAAATCAGCCAATCATAATGCTTGAGCTGACAGATCGCTTCATCTAAAGGCTGCCAACTAGAAGGGGGATAGATTTCCAGCGCTGGCATCTCGATAACGGCCATTCCGACTGCTCCCAACAGTTCAGCAAACTGGCTCGATTGCGCTGCAGCCCGCGTCACCAGCACTGTGATCGGAGAAGTTTTTCGAGGTGACCGCACCATAAATAGTTGCTGAAACACTTCCGATCTAGTGTAAGTCAGGTGATCTCATCAGTCACCATCGCCAATATCTAAAACCAAACCTTTTGCTTCGCCACCCATTCCGTAAGAACGATAAAATACGGGATTAGTTCTTCCAGTCGACAAAATTCATCTCAGCAATAACCATTAGTAGTTAAAGCAATCCCCCCTAACGTCTGGTTGAATGGAGACGCGAGGGGGGATGTGAATAGAGACCTGGCACCGAGCTAATTTCCCGTGGGGCAACCCCCAAAGTATCTTCGCCGCAGATATGTTTCACAACCGAGTTCGGGATGGAATCGGAGTGGGACCATACCGCCATAGGCACCAGGAAAGGTGTGGCTGCTGTGGATAGAGCCTTGAGAGCTGCATAGAGACGAGGGTCAGTAGTTGAAGGACTTGAGAAGGACAAGCCCTCGGTCTGTTAGTATTCCTCAGCTTCATCTGTTGCCAGACTTCCACTTAGAACCTATTAACGGGTGGTCTTCCCGTGACCTTACTGGCTTATGCCATGGGAGTACTCATCTTGGGGTGGGCTTCCCACTTAGATGCTTTCAGCGGTTATCCACTCCGCACTTGGCTACCCTGCGTTTACCGTTGGCACGATAACAGGTACACCAGCGGTGCGTTCCTTCCGGTCCTCTCGTACTAAGAAGGACTCCCCTCAATACTCCTGCGCCTACACCGGATATGGACCGAACTGTCTCACGACGTTCTGAACCCAGCTCGCGTGCCGCTTTAATGGGCGAACAGCCCAACCCTTGGGACCTACTCCAGCCCCAGGTTGCGACGAGCCGACATCGAGGTGCCAAACCTCCCCGTCGATGTGAA
>CALCPB010000513.1 GCA_937897665.1 uncultured Halomicronema sp.
TCAACCTCGTCCCCCTAAAACCGGGAGCCGATTCTTCAGCCACGCCTATAGCCTTCAAAGGGTTCAAAGAAGGAGGTGTAAACCACATTAAAAGTGTGATCGAGCGAGTAGCCTAAAGTTCTCGCTTGCTGCGTCATTTCATCAGGGGAAAGCGCATCGGCTTGGGTGTTGTGGCAGACACTCCAATAAAGTGACGTGACATTCATATCTTCATCAGAGGTGATTTGGTGAGGAGCCATATGAAAAATGACGTATTCTGCATCGATCTCCTTGATCACCATGGGTCGCTCTGTAGAGCACATGACCTGCGTTGGCGCTGGCCCTGATAGCCGTTCTCCAGTACTCGATTCAGATATCAGGTCAACTGTGAACAACTGTTCAACGTCCGATTGACCTATTAGGGTCCGGGTCGTGTGGTAAGACTGACCGCACGGGCCTTCTTCACAGATGCTGGTATAGCTGATCAGCGCTGAGGATGAGTCAGCGATTTCGACATCAGTTGCCGTGGCCGGCGCGTTGGTCTGGGCCACGGTTACTGGCTGGGTAGGGGATTGGCTAGCGCTAGGGTTAGCAGCTTCAGTTTGAGTAGCCGCAGTTGGACTCGGGGACTGAGTTTCTGCCCCCGAGCTGGAGTCAGCGGCAGCGGGCTCAGCCACATCCGCCGTACTGTCAGCCGCTGAGTCGGCAGGCGCATCTGCCGCTGACGTCAGGGCGGAGGGAGCGGTATTGGCAGCATTACTACAGCCAATCAGTAGGGTGGCTAGCGCGAGGGAGCTGAATACATTAAGTGTCATGTTTGATACCTTTAGCATTGGTAGGAGTACCTTTAGCGATCGCTCCAGCGGGGTCATGGCCTAGAGTCGCGTTTTACCAGCAGATACAGAGGTGTCTGAATGGAACAAGATACGGCGGCAGCAATGACCCGGCAAAGAGCTCACGCTCAATCAATAAGTCGGCCCAATATTGGCGGCCCCAAAGACGGGATCTTCCTCAAAGAGGAAATCTGAATCTGCAAACGATGTAATGACGATCAATGCTTCGCTGTCGGCTACAGCGCTGGGGTCACTGTAGTTAAACTCAAAGCGGCATAAACCAGTGCCTGAACACCCTCGAATTTCCGTATAGCCTCTGTCGTACATCTCTTGTTCAAGGCCGGTGTAATGCTCCATGCGCGTGGTTTTGGCGACCCAGCCCGCATCGATTAAGCGCGATCGCACCTCTCCATAGGGCATGCCCTCTTCTAGACCTACCGGTACCGTTGGGGCCACCGTTGACGCTGTACTGGCACCCGGCTCTCCCGGTCGATTTGCCTGACAGGCCGTATTGAGCAGGGCGGTCATCCCCGCATCTAGCGACGCCATCTCGTAAGCCACTAAGTCTCCGTCCAACATGACTTCTGATAGCGTTTCGGTCGTACAATTGCCCACCACTTGGCCATCCATGGTCTGGTAAGCATCAGCGGCATCTACCTGTAAGAAGCTGATTTTGACACACCCTGCATCAGGACAATCAATCAGTTCGCTAGAAATGTAATAGATGGGCTCTCCTGCGGCGGTTTCCCCCTTCATTGGTTAGCCGACATAACCCGGCTCGCCTTGCGGGGGGGCAGCCTGAACGGGTGCAGTGGGCGGATTGTTAGAGGCCGTTTTTGTATCAGTGGCGGTAGCATCACTCGCGTCAGTGGCGGTCTCAGTCGTTGCAGTCTCAGTCGTTAAGGTCGGAGCGACAGACACATCAGCTTCCGGTTCGCTTTGACTAGTGCTACAGCCAACGGCTACTGCTAGCAATAGCCCGACAGTCGAAAATTTGGCGTAAGCGACAGCACGATGCCGTAAAGGACGAGTATTCATGCGCTTGAGTCTATTCCTTGTTCATCAGATTCCCCGCCTGTAGACTTCCCGTCTAGGTCTACAGGTCAACAGTATCTACAGATGCACAGTCGCCAGATCCCAACGCTTTATCCAAACAACATCAATGTATTCAGCTCCTGATCGGCGGCCAGCAGATCTGTCTATCCTCTGACTGACGATTTTTGCGCCTATCTCTATCTTGAAGGGCTGACGGCAGTTCCCCTTAGCCTGGTATGAAGAAAAGACTGTCTCTTGAGTGCCGCCCCTTGACAGTGAGCACGGCAGTTGCCTTCTGTATCGACAAAAACGCTTAAAATTGAGAAGTTTGGTAGGATTTAGCCAAGATTACAGGTAAACCGGTTCCAGGCTGACAAATGATTAGCGGCTAATCAATCCGCTCCCCAACGTGACGATCTACCCTCGCCATTCCCATGCAGGACTCTCAACCTCGACGTCAGCTCGCCCTTAGCGAAGAAGACCAAGCGCAGTTTCAGCTGATGCAAGAAACTCACCTGCTGGTCAAAAATATGGCTGAGCGTGAACAGGCGACAGTCAAAGCGATTCTCGACAGTTTGTATGAAGTCGGCTCGGTGCGGCTGATCAATCAAAAAGTGAGCACCAAAATTTTGCGCGGCCCGCTCAAGCGCATGGCCCATGTGAGCAAGCCCGTATTTCGTCTCTTTGCCTGGCGGTGGTTCAAACGGAACTGCCCGCAACTCCTCACTAACTGGCTATTTACCCAAGTTCAGTTTGGCGATCGCTCTTTGCTGATCGAGCAGGACGACTCTAAGCTGATCGATGTCGCCCCTGTGCACAAGACGCTACCGCCCATCGTGGAAAAGCAAGCGAAAGAAATCATGGCCCTGCGCGGCCGCATTGCGCTGCTCACCGCTGTCGTCGTTTGTTTGGCTTGCTTTGTCTGTCTCAACCTCCTGGCTTAGCCCCTGGCGATGTCTTCCAAACGCATCATACAAACGTCAAAACAGTTCTGTTAACTACGCCATTCGCTGAGCTGATTGCGACCTCTCAGTAGCGATTACCGAATAGCTGGTATCCCCCGCTTCCAAAGCGTTAGGCAAGCGGCGTAGCGCTCAGCAGCCTGAGACTGAGTACAAATTGGTGTCCTGCCATCGGCTATGGTTTGACATTTTGACGCCTCACAAACCGCTGTAGCACGCTGCCGTTTGATTCGAGCACTCCAGATGCCTGAACCCTTTATCTGACAGGCTTTTTAACTCCGACTTCCGACTTCTGCATGCCGACTTATGCCGGGTCAAATCAGACATTGCCGATCGCTGACGTTTGGCTTGATCCAGCATCTGCATGTCGCCTACTGACCACTGCCCTCCGTAGGGTCTCGCCCTTCTGAAAGGGTATTCTGCTACCGGCGATCGCGCCGCCGGGCTCAACCAGCGATCGTGAAAACTCAATCCAAGATTCAATCTGGCACCAGCCAGGTCTGTTTTTAAACAGACTCAAATCCAGAGCTGAGCTCCTGATAAATAGCTGGTTCTGCAACAGTCTCACGTCCACCCATAGAGCCTTTGCAACAGCCGCAACGTTGCATATCTGGGGCTTGCTGCAACATTTTTCGCGGTGCTATCAATGCAGTGTAATGACGCCAGCATCGGAGTTTGCCATGAAACCTGCTACCTCTACCCTCATCAATCAAGCCTTTCATCAACGCCGCCT
>CALCPB010000514.1 GCA_937897665.1 uncultured Halomicronema sp.
CAGGAGGGGTGAGGGCGATGACAATCAAGCCAGTGGTGCAGGCCAGGGGAAAATATTTCACAGTTTTTCAAGCGTTGGGGGAGATCGCCAACGTGTTCACATCGATTTAGGATCATGGGGTTGCACGCTGCCTACCTATACCGGTTAGCCGATGGGCGATCCGCCTCAAGTCAACCCGCTTGCCTGTAGTCTAAAACTTCTCGCCAGACTTGCGTAACGCGCCCTGAAACACCCGTTCGGCGATCGGCGGGGCTTCACTGGGAATGAGTTTGAGCGGTCCGTCGCGCTCCGCTGTCACCATCAGAGGCTCATAGCCAATCGCGATAGGAAAATCGCGCTGTTCAAAGCTCGTCAACAGTTCATCGCGAGTTTGGTCTGCCGGGTCCAGAAAGGTGGGATCGTAGTCAAAGTAAGCCTGGGTGTTCTTTGTGACCTGCACTGCCGGAGCCTTGAGATCTTCTTCGTAGGTGAGCGTGTAGTTGACGAAGTCAGGCTGCCGTTCGCCAATCTGCACGCGATCGCGAATGACAATACGATTTTTCACCGTCAGGCCATAGTCGGTGTTGGCTCCGTCGTCATCCCCAAAATAGAGTCGCTTGGTGTCTCCTTTGACCGCCATGGCAACCCGCTGACCTGCAGGCAGCTTCACATCGCTGAGTTCAAAGCCGGAGCTTTTAGCCACAGTGCGCTCCGTGAGCGCAAAGTAATCAGGGGTGGAAGAGTCAAATTCGTAGGCGCTGCTGTCATCACTGAGATGAATCGAGAGCTGGGGAATTTCGACCGCCTGGTTGGTGACAAAGGTGAGTTCTGGCCCGGTGCGGTTAGGCGTCACATAGAGGGTCAACGCTTCGTCCGGCGTCAGGGGAATGTTCGCCACATCAGCCGTGTAGCCCGGGCCAGTAAGCTGCAACGTCGCCGGAGCCGTTGGCTCACCCCGCCCCGCCAGCGTCACTTTGAACGGTTGATCCAGCGCTGTAGCGGGCAGGTGATAGCTGGCGGGCACGTCACGGTTGAGGCCCCCCTTGAAGGGCACCAAAGCCGCTGGTGCTGACGCAGCAATTTCGAGGGGAAGATCGTCCTGAGTGGAGGTGACGGTGAGCTGCCCTTCGCCAATTAAGGTGATATCAACCGTAGGCTCGGCGGTTTCGGCAGTGGCATCGATCCGACAAAACGGACAGGTAAACGGCCCTTTGTAAAGCGGCTCCTCCACGGTCTCGACCTGTCGCCAAGAGAGCTGGGTCAGGTCAATATTTTTGCTCTGAGCATCGCCGACAAAGGGGACCACGTCTGGCGTCGGCTGATAGCGCCAAGTATCGGCTAGGGTGTCAAACTCGACATGCTGAGCGGGGGACGTAGCCGATCGCTCGGCAGGATAGTTGCTGTCGTAGACGTACACCCAATATTTGCCGTCGCCTTTGTCTTCAATCTGGTAAGGCGTCAGGCTGTAGCCCTCGGTGAGGATGCCTTCAACCACGCGATAGATGCCCATCGTGAAGGGATTCAACGAGCCGGTGACAAAGATATCTAACACGGTGAGCAAAATATCCGTCGGGCTGGCACTCTCACGAATGTCTTGCGTGGCCTGAAAGACCTCCGTCACGCCCTGCATCAAAAACAGATTGGCAATATAGGTTTGCAGCTCAAAGAGCGATCGCGCCAACTCAAACACGACGCGCCCCAGCAAAAAGTTGACCAGCTGCTGCCACCAGGGAATTTGCTCCGGTGGGTTTTGCTGCCAGAGGGAAAGCGCCGCCGCCGCCATGCCTTCGCCAATCCCCAAATCGATGCGGGCCAGCTGACTTTCCAACCAGTCTTTGGCAGCCGAGGTGAGCACGCAGGCACTAATCTCTGAGCCGATGCAAACTTGG
>CALCPB010000515.1 GCA_937897665.1 uncultured Halomicronema sp.
TTGGCGTCTATCTATTTGCCAATAATCTTTTCGATACTGAGTACATTAATCAAGCATTTTCTCTACCCCCGATTGGCACCATTGCTTCCTATGGGGCTCCGGCGACCTATGGCATCCAATTCAGAACCAGATTTTGAGCACAGGGATATGAGTATCAGACAGCGGCTATCAAACAGGTTTAGAGTGCTGCATCGTTGGCTGGGGCTAGGTGTGGTGATTTTGACCTTGGTTTGGGTCGTGGAGGCGATCGCGCTACCACCAATATTGGCTGCTGATTTGCCAACCATTGTTCACACCTTACCGGTTTCCACCACTCCAGATACCGTGCCAACTTTTTCGGTACATCAAGCAATACAAGCGATATTAAACCTACATCTTGACGGCATTGATTCAGTGGACAAAATTGATGCCATTACCTATTTCCCAAAACTGAATATTTACCAGTTTGAAAATCAGGCGCAATACTTGGAGGGATATATCAACGCTCAAACGGGAGAACTGTTGAAATACGGTTTTAATGCTGAAGATTTTTTAGCCCAACAAGGGTTGCTTAAATGGCTCCATACCGGACTAGGCAACCTGATTCAATCGGTTTCGCTGCTGGTCACACTGACAGTCGTCATTAGCGGTTGTTATCTTTTTCTAAACCCATTCTGGGTTAAAAAGTTTCGGTCCGACTAAGCCCTCAAACTCTTTTTATTTTGCTAAGCTGGACCTATCTCTTGAGAATGATTGTCATCAACTGTTAGTCGTATATCGCTACACCGTTGTATCTCTTCTGTAAAAAATCATGACTCAATCCGCGTTTGCCCAGCCGCCTACCGGGATCTGGAGCCTAATGGTCCCGGTCAAGGGTCGGATTGCCAGTGCGATCGCCCTCGCTGTACTCAGCGCCTTGACCAGTCTCGGTTCTTTGTTGACGGTGCCGTTCATTGCCACCGCCCTGCTGTCAGAGTCCCCAGAGCCGACTTGCATCTGGCGCTGGCTGGCGGTGGCGGTGGGGCTGGTGGCGATCTCCTTTGCCTCCAGGGCGCTGGCCTTCAGCGCGTCTCACCTGGCCGCCTTCAAGCTCGAAGTGATTGTGCGATCGGCCCTGGCTGAGCATCTGGCCCAAGTGCCGCTCGGCTACGTGGTGACGACCGGTTCTGGGGCGATCAAAAAGTGGGTACAAGATGATGTGCAATCACTCCACGCCTTTGTGGCGGACAGCACCCCACTAATTGGCCAAGCCTACACGATTCCAGTGGTGACCTTAGTCGCCATGTTTATGGCGGACTGGCGATTGGGGCTGGTCACGCTGGCGGTGTTGCCGGTGGGGATGATCTTTGTGCGACTGGCGCTGCGCGACTACGCCGAACAGCGCGCTGCTTACGACCTGGCCAATGAGCAAATCAACGGCGTCATCATCGAGTTTGTGCAAGGAATGCAGGTGGTGCGCACCTTTGATGATGGCAGCAGCTCGTTTGCTCGCTTTCAGCGGTCCCTCAATGATTTCACCCAAAAGCTGCAGGATTGGAATGCCAAAACTCAGCTCTCAGGGCGTTTAGGCACCCTGCTGTTTGAACCGCTGCCCACGTTGCTCGTGGTCTCAGCGGTCGGGACGGGGCTGATGATGCAAGGGACGTTGACTTTTCCGCGATTGCTGGTGTTTCTTTTGCTGGCACCGCGACTATGCGGCGCGTTCAAACCTATCTTCACGCTGTCCTATTTCATTAATCAGGCCAACGCTGGGGCCTTGCGGATTAGCGCCGTCTTAGCAGAACCGGCCCTGCCTCAGCCAGCGCAGCCCCAACGGCCCCACGATGCCTCGATCACCTGCAACCACGTTACCTTCTGCTACGGAGACGGACGTCCGGCCCTGCAAGATGTGTCGTTCACGATGCCCGTTGGCACCGTTACCGCCTTAGTGGGGCCATCGGGGGCGGGTAAGACCACCCTGGCCCGGCTGATTCCCCGATTTTGGGACGTGACCGACGGGGCGATTCAAATTGGCGATGTTGATGTCCGACAGATGACTGCTGAGACGCTGATGTCTTGGGTTTCGTTCGTGTTTCAAGACACGTTTTTACTGCACGACACGATTCGCGACAACATCAAGCTGGGTCGGCCTTACGCAACGGACGAAGACGTAGAAGCCGCCGCCCGAGCGGCTCAGGCGCATGAGTTTATCCTCACCTTACCGCTCGTTTATGACACGTCCGTGGGGGATCGGGGGGCGCGGCTTTCGGGGCGTCAGCGCCAGCGGATCACCATTGCCCGCGCCATTTTGCAAAACAACCCCATCGTGGTGCTAGATGAAGCCACGGCCTTTGCCGACCCCGAAAATGCCGCCCTTATTCAAGCGGCGCTCGCGGCGCTCACTCAAGGTAAGACCCTGATTGTAATTGCCCATCGCTTGCCCTCGATCATGAACGCCGATCAAATTGCGGTGCTCGATCAGGGTCGGTTAGTAGAGCAGGGTCAGCATGACGATTTAATCGCTGCCAATGGCCTGTATGCCCGACTCTGGTCGCGATATCAGCAAGCCCAAAATTGGGCGCTCAGAGTTCGTTCTCCTCGCGTTTCGGCAGCATTTACCCATCCAAATTGAAGTGTCATAACGAGGTTAAACATGGCCATACCTGCGCTCAAAATCATCTTTCTGATGGGCTTGGTTTCTAGCTCACTCATCCGCATGCCTCACCAGCGCGTGCAACAGAAATACATCATTGCCGATGCCC
>CALCPB010000516.1 GCA_937897665.1 uncultured Halomicronema sp.
TCCGTACATACTCGCCCGCATGTTCTTGAATGCAACCGCTGAGCGCCGCCAACACGTCCGCTTCGCGAGTTGAGGAGATTGGTGAACAAGTTTGCCAAACGTTGCTTTTAAACCGGCGAGTATCGGCATGTTCAGTGCCGATGCGGTAGCCCTGACTGAGCAGCCCTCGCACCTGCTGGGCCAAGTTGCCAGACACCTGACCGGCAGCGCCGGCATAACTGGGCGAGCCGTTGTGGTTGGCGGTCGATGTCTCGCTTCCCGGAGAGCAGACTCGGTCCGATGCGTGACCTTCGGGGCGATGAATGGTATTGGGAGCCACCCGGCGCTTGGCGACTGGGTCAATGCCAAACATCCGCACGTACTCGCCCTGATGCTCACTCATACAGGCCTGCAGGGCAGCCATGACCTCTCGCTCGTTGCTGGAATGCACGGGGGAGCAGCTGTGCCAAACGTTGCTTTTAAACCGGCGGGCATCGGCATGCTCAAGCCCAATATGATACCCCTGGCTCAGCATGTTGCGCACCTGCTGCACCAGCCCAGCATCGGTGCCGCCACTATAGCTGCCGCCGTTGCTGTGCGCGGGGCGATGACCGTTACCGGCCTGGGGCACCGCGTGAGGGCGCACCTCTACTGCTCTGCCGTCAGGCCGTTGAATCGTCACGGGAGCCACCCGGCGCTTGGCGACTGGGTCAATGCCAAACATCCGCACATACTCATTAGCATGCTCGGCTAAGCAGGCTTCTAACCCCGCAAAGACGTCGCCTTCGCGAGTCGATGCGATGGGCGTGCAGGTTTGCCACACGTTGCTGCGATAGCGGCGCTGGTCGGCATGTTCAGTGCCGATGCGATAGCCCTGGTTGAGCAGCTGCCGGACTTGATGAACGATATCAGCGGTCAGTCTTTGAGATTGCATGGTCTTAATTCCGTTGTCTTGAGCGAGAGAGGTGAGCGGAGTCCGATCGCGAGCGGCGGTAATATCACGAATACAGGCATCGTTGGCAGCACAGGCATAGCCTGCCCGGAGCGCCTGATTCGCGTTAATCAGTTCAGAAACGAAGGCGAGATCTTGGGGGCGCGCATCCGCTAACTGGTCAGCCTGGGCTTGCTGAGTAATCACGGCCCCCGACGGCACAAATTTACCGGGAGGAATCTCCACATCCTGGACGAGGGCGTGCATCATGACCAGACACCCGGCCCCCAACCGGGCATTAAAAATAGTGGAGCGAAAACCGACAAAGGCCCCGTCACCGATAAAGGCCGGGCCATGAATAATCGACTTATGGGTGATGCAGACGTTTTGACCAATCCAGACCGAATAGGGCTGGTCGTCATCGCCCAGCACCCGGCCCGCTTCTAACCCGTGAATCACGACCCCATCTTGGATGGCCGTCCCGGCCCCGATGGCAAACGGGGAGCCCTCATCGGCCCGAATCGAAGAGCCCGGCGCGATCAGCACATTGTCAGCGACTCGCACATCCCCAATCAACTGCGAAAAGGAATGAACAACCGCTGAAGCTGCCACCGCCGGTTTAGCCAAATCCTGTGACCAGGGGGTGGGCGGAGCTGCTGTATTTTGGGTCAACATAAAACCCCCTACCTCCGTTCAACTATCGGCGGCTGTCTCACCGCCCGCTGACCACGCACACCTGAGCGTGAGAGAACCGTCCCTGAGCACCTTTCTGCCCGCTCAAGCGCACTTAAACGTAGTCCGCATCACGCTTGCTATAAAGCGTGCCAGAGCTGAGAGACACCGTATCAACAATGGCAATCACCGTCGCGTCTACGGGGCGATCGTGGTAGCCCTGATGCTGGCGCGCCCCGCTACCACGGGCAATGAGCACCCATTCATCGGGCCCAGCCCCGACCACATCAGCCGCCACTTCATAGTCAGGCAGCGGCTCGCCGGTATCACTGATGAGCTGCACCAACAAAAACTTGACGCCGCTCAGGCTGGGCTCTTTGCAGGTACTGACTACCGTGCCCCGAACTTTAGCCAGAAGCATAAACAGTAATGACCTAACGACCGTAAGGGCGAATACCGCTGACGCTTTCACGGAACTGCTCAACCGCCTCGGTGTAGCGAATGGGTAGCACAAATTCCAGGTTTTCGTGGGGGCGGGCAATGATGTGCGTTGACAGCACTTGGCCGCCGTTCACCCGCTTGACGTTCTCAACCCCAGCCGAAACCGACGCCTGCACTTCTGACACGTCGCCGCGCACGATAACCGTGACTCGCCCACTCCCAATTTTCTCGTAACCCACCAGGGTCACCCGAGCGGCTTTTACCATGGCATCTGCCGCTTCTACCACTGCCGGAAACCCGAGGGTTTCGATCATTCCAACTGCGATCGCCATATCCTTAACTCCTTATCTATTTTGGAAACCCTGACGAGACGACACACGCCCGCAATGCAAAGGAGCATTGCGACTGCACGCACTGCTCAGCCCTAGCCTGCTACTGCAGCACCCTGACTGGGCAATCGCCTCGTCGTGAACTGATGGTTTGAGAAAATGCTGCCCTAAGTCCGGAACTGCTCGACCGCTTCGGTGTAGCGAATGGGTAGCACAAATTCCAGGTTTTCGTGGGGACGAGCAATGATATGCGTCGACAACACCTCGCCACCATTGACGCGCTTAGCAGACTCAATGCCCGCTGAAACCGAGGCCTGCACTTCCGACACATCACCCCGCACAATGCCCGTCACGCGACCGCTCCCGATCTTCTCGTAACCGACCAGCGTCACCCGAGCCGCCTTCACCATTGCGTCAGCCGCTTCTACAACAGCAGGGAAACCCTTCGTTTCAATCATTCCAACTGCAATAGGCATTTATCGTTATCTCCCTCTAAGATGCCGTGAGCCACTAGCGCCGCAGAAAACCTTGCGATTGTTTACCCTGAGGCAAACCGTTAAGAATTGCTGCCTTGCTAAAAAAGGCACGGAAATGGCCCACTCAAACTCCATGTAATACTCAGGATATGAGTCCGGTGCACCCTTGGCAATATAAGCCTCGATGATTGTCTTTAATATGAAATATTAATGCAGCTAATGAAACAAACTGACTTGTTTCGTTGCCTGTTGTGAAAAATCTGAGAGCACTATCTGTGGAGATGTTGCAAAGTCGAGGAATTTCTTCGCAAAAATTCACGGCAAAATGTCCTCGGTTCGGTTTCGAAGACATCGTGGAAACGATTGGTGGGCGGCGGTTTCAGTTAAAATGATATTACGGTATGATGAGTGGAATCGGTGAACGCGCCAGCAACGCCTTAAACCGAGGTCAACAACCGGGGCAACCCTGGTGCAGTGGTGGGTACTAAGGAGAACGCTAGGGTCGTGGCAGGGCGCTGATCGGGTTTTTGCTGGCGGATGGTTGCAGGCTTCCGCTCAGGCGGCATTCGTCGGCTGATGATAATCAATCAGGCCTATCGCTTTTGGGATCAATGGCAGAGTTTTTGGTGCAGACAGGCTGGTTGATTCCGGCTTACGGATTAATCGGCGCGATCGCGACGCTGCCCTGGGCGGCGGGGCTGATTCGCCGCACCGGGCAGCGACCGGCCGCTTACATCAACATTTTGATGACGCTACTCGCCCTAATCCACGGCACATTGGCATTTGAGGGGATTTGGGGGCACGGGCCGCGCGAGCTCACGTGGGACTGGTTTCAAATTGCCGATCTCCAACTGCACATTTCCCTTGAGCTATCGGTGCTGAGTTTAGGCATTGTGGAACTGGTAACCGGCCTCAGTCTGCTGGCGCAGCTGTTTGCCCTCGGCTATATGGAAAAAGACTGGGCCTTGGGCCGCTTTTTTGGGCTGATGGGCTTTTTTGAAGCGGCGATGAGCGGCGTCATTCTTAGCAGTTCGCTATTTGTCTCCTACTCACTGCCGGAGATGCTGACACTGTCCACCTATCTGCTGGTGGGGTTTTGGTATGCGCAGCCGTTGGTCGTGACCGCTGCCCGCGACGCTTTTTTGACCAAGCGCATTGGCGATGTGCTGCTGCTAATGGGGGTGATTGCCCTGTCGGCGTTTGCCGGGAGTCTGCACTTCAACGACCTCTACGAATGGGTCAAGGTGGCAAATCTAACCCCGGCAGTAGCCACGCTGCTGGCGATCGCGCTCATTGCTGGCCCGACCGGTAAGTGTGCCCAGTTTCCGCTGCACCTCTGGCTCGACGAAGCCATGGAGGGGCCGAACCCGGCGTCGATTTTGCGGAATTCCGTGGTGGTAACCTGCGGCGCTTATGTGCTGATTCGCCTGCAGCCCATTGTGGTGCTCTCCCCCACTGCCCTAACGCTGTTGGTCGCAGTGGGCACGGTGACCGCCGTGGGCGCTTCCCTGGTAGCAATCGCCCAAATCGACATTAAGCGGACGCTGTCCTATTCCACCAGTGCCTATTTGGGTCTGGTATTTATTGCGGTGGGGACCGAATGGCCAGGGGTGGCGCTGATGATTTTGCTCACCCACGCGATCGCCAAGGCGCTGTTGTTTATGAGTGCAGGCGCGGTCATTGTCACGACGAACTGCCAAGACCTGACGGAAATGGGGGGCTTGGGCCGCAAAATGCCCGCGACAACAGTCGCCTTTATCGTCGGCGGCTTAGGCTTGGTCGGGCTATTGCCGCTGGGTGGCTTTTGGGGCTATCGCATGGGCATCGACTTTTTGTGGGGCGATCGCCCAGCGTTGGTTGTGGTCTTTTTGCTCGTGAACTTGTTAACCGCGTTAAATCTGACGCGGATCTTTCGCCTGATGTTTATCGGGACGGCACAGCCGAAGACGCGGCGCGCCCCTGAGGTCATCTGGCCCATGGCTTTGCCGATGGTGACGTTAACTATGGTGACGTTAGCGGTGCCGCTGGTGATGCAGCGACTGTTGCTGTTGCCCCCGCTAGCCTACGTCAATCTAACGGAGCTGCTGCTACTGATCGCTTCGGGGGCGATCGGGGTGAGCATTGGCGCCAGCATTCCCCTCAGCAAGACGCTGGCGCGATCGACGCGCAAGCCTTTCCGCATCTTGCAAGACTTGCTGGCCTACGACTTCTACACCGAGAAGCTGTATCGCTTTACCGTGGTCTGGGTGGTTGAGCAGCTTTCCCTAGCCAGCAACTGGTTTGATCGCTACATCGTTGATGGCCTGGTGAACAGTATTGGCCTCGCCTCTTTGATCGGCGGGGAAAGTCTGAAATACAGCATTTCGGGGCGCTCCCAGGGCTATCTGCTGACCATTTTGGTGGGCGTCGGCCTGTTGGGACTGCTCATGACTTGGACGATGTGGTAGGGCGACAGGATGCTAAGTGCGCTGATCTTTATTCCGCTTTTGGGGGCCTTGGTTGTGGGCCTGTGGCCGCAGCGGGGGCCGGGCCGCCAGGTGTGGCAGGTGACCCTGGGGCTGCAGGCTCTGTCTTTGCTGTGGGCAGGGGTCGTGGCCACACAGTTTGATGTTCAGCAGCCGGGGCTGCAGTTTATCGAATCGCTACCGTGGATTGAGACGCTGGGGCTGACCTATCAGCTGGGGGTCGATGGCCTGTCGATGCCGCTGCTGTTGATCAACAGTCTGCTGGGGGTGATTGCGGTTTACGCCAGCGCTGACCAGATTCAGCGGCCTCGCCTTTATTTCAGTCTGGTGCTATTGATCAATGCGGCCGTTGCTGGGGCCTTCTTGTCGCAAAACCTACTGCTGTTCTTCATTTTTTATGAGCTAGAGCTGATTCCCCTTTACCTGCTGATTGCCATTTGGGGCGGCGCGCGGCGGGGCTATGCGGCCACCAAGTTTCTGATCTATACGGCGGTTTCGGGCGCGCTGATTTTGGGTGGCTTTTTGGGGTTTGTCTGGCTCGGCGGCTCCGGAAACTTCAACTACGACCCGGCCCTGGCGCAATCGATGACGCTACTGCAGCAAAGTATTTTGCTGGTGGCGATTTTGATCGGCTTTGGCATTAAAATTCCGCTGTTTCCCTTCCATACCTGGCTGCCCGACGCCCACGTCGAGGCATCGACGCCGGAATCGGAGTAGAAGGAGGGGATCTTGCTCAAGCAGGGCACC
>CALCPB010000517.1 GCA_937897665.1 uncultured Halomicronema sp.
TTCATAGAAACAGGTTTCCTTGAACACGTGGTTTCTCGGCACACTCTTGTTGCCAATAGAGTCTAATCTGATTGGCCCTGAAAGCTTTATTTCTGACGAGCTTGACGAACCGTGCGCGGAAAAACGCCCACCAGCATCGAGAAGGCTTCGTCAGGCACGCTATCGACAATGTCTTGGTCGAAGTAGGTTTTGAACTGCTCCAAAATCATTTGGGCGCGTTCGACGGGAATGGGTTTGTCAGTGAAATTCTGAGTGAGCCTGACCCACTGCAGCCGAATGCGAATGGCCTTTTGCTGCTCTTCGTAGGATTTGGGCTCTACTAAAGACAAATTACCCAGCGCTGTAATGCGATCGCAGTTGGCATCCAACGCGCCACCAACGGCGGCACCTGGCCCCGCAAATTCGGCATGAAACTTTTTGTAGACCACGATGCCGTTACGACGCCGACTGTTGACGATCCACAATTTGCCACTGTTGATTCGATCCAAAACGATGTTCGAATTGGGGGACTGCTTCACAAGAGAGGAGGCTACATCGTCTCGATAAGTTTGAGGCATGGTAACAAATTGATTAACCTGGAGGCCGATGGAGCTCACGAGTCACACATAATATTCATAATTCCCGCAGAACTCATTAAGTAATGTCCGCAAGATAGATTAAGCGATAGCACTGCTCATTTTGCCAATCTAGATACCTTCAATCTCCTCTCTATTTTAGAGGAATGGTTTTACAAAACGTCGGCCATCTGCGTGTTGTCTCTGAAGCTGATGTAAAGTTCTCATCAAATCCTAGTGATATCTGTGTGAACTTGTCGTCCCCTATCCTCTGTCTGCCAAATAAAGCACATTCTGCGAGGCAAATTGGCACGACTCAGAAAAGTTGTCGGTGATCGCCATGAGCGATCGCTGGTGACGCAAACCACACCTAACTGCGCCGATCAGCAGGAACCGTTGGCACCACTGATTGGGTTTTCCCGGACAGCGGCTGCGTCAGCACTGCTAATCACCCTACGTTTGTAGAACGGGAGCATCAGCATCATTTTCTTGTAGACATCGCAACATTCCGATGCTGACCGGGCTTGAGCTTAGGCATCTGTGTTTAACGGATGTCGCCAGAATAGGCAACTTTCGATCAGGGTTGGGGGTGTCTGAGCAAAGTGGCCAGCGCGATATCGTTAAGCCACTCTCCTAGCACAAACTCCAGATGGCCCTGCAATCGTCACTAGCGTCCCAACGAGCGCCGAAAATTAAAAAACTTTTGCAAGATGCTCTGCAGCCGATGATTTGCAGCATAGGTCTCCTTCGTCAGCTGCAGTGCCGTCTTGCTGTTGATTTCGGCCAGGGTGGGATAGACGTGAATAATCGACTTCAGCGCGCCAATTTTGAGCTTATAGCTCATGGCTAGCACTACTTCATGGATCAGTTCTCCAGCGGCTGGGCCAACGATATGTGCCCCTAAAATCTCACCGTTCTTGCGGGTAATAAACTTGGCAAATCCGTCCGTTGCGGCTTCGGCAATGGCCCGATCAACGTGATCAAAATTATGTCGCAGCACCATGATGTCGTCGCCATACCGTTTGCGAGCCTGCTCTTCGGTCAGCCCCACACGTGCCAGCTCGGGCTCGGTAAAGGTTGCCCAGGGGATCACTCGATAGTCGGCTTTTTTGGTGGGAAAGATCAGCGCATTTTGCATAGCGACCGCTCCTTCGTACCCGGCAACGTGGGTAAACTGATTCCCCCCAATCACATCTACAGCCGCGTAGAATTTAAGGATAGTCGTATGCAGATAGGCAATCACGACGCTGCC